>OMSN01000016.1 GCA_900313765.1 uncultured Eubacteriales bacterium | reverse complement strand
GCGGAGGATTTCTCCACCAAGACCCTGATCCGCGGCGCTTCCCAGGTGTACAGTATAGGGCGCGAGGATTATCTGTTCCATCTCGGTTATGCTGCCGAGGATGGTATTCAGCAGCTGAACCTGAAGTTTGCCGCCGGCAGGTACAGGCTCTCTGGCGCAGAGGTGATCTATGTACCCATGGATCACTACGAGGAGCAGATTGCGGCGCTGAATGAAGAACCGCTTCTGGATGAGGAGATCACAGACGGAAGAATCAAAGGCCGGGTATCCCTGTCCGGAGCAAAAATGATGGTATTCTCGGTCCCCTATGCGGGAGGATGGACACTTCTGGTCGATGGGGAAAAGAGAGAGATCTCCCAGGCAAATGTGATGTATCAGGGGGTTCTTCTTCCTGAAGGAGAGCATGAGATCGAACTTTTCTACAGAACCCCGGGACTGACTGTCGGGATCATTATAGCGATCCCGGCCATCTTCGGGTGGATCCTACTGGCAGTTTTGGAAAGAAAACGCCGGAAGAGCAGCCTGCCGGAAACGGCGAAGGCGAGAGGCGCCGGCTGAGAAAAGGGGAACAGATCGCGGATGCGTGAGACAAGGTTCAATAAAAAATATGTCGGGATCTACACAGCCGTTTTTCTTGTGCTGTGCCTGGCTGTCTTTCTCCCGTTCCTGACGGGGGGAAAGTCATTTGTGGGAAACGGGGACGGACAGTCCCAGTACATCCTGCAGCTTCGCTATATGGGCCAGTGGCTCAGACAGACTGTGCGGGATTTTCTCCACGGTGATTTTGTGCTGCGCTCCTACGACTTTACCATAGGGATGGGAGAGGACATCGGTTCCATTGTGCGTTTTCATCCTCTGGACTATCTGTCCGTCTTTGTGCCTGCAGCAGGCACGGAAGCGCTCTATGCTTTCCTGATCTTCCTGAGACTGTATCTGGCAGGCCTTGCCTTTTCCTTCTTTGTATTCTACTGGAAATGCGATGGCTTCCAGGCTCTTGCAGGCAGCATCGTCTATCTGTTCTGCGGATATGTGTTTGAACTGGGGATCGTCCACCCGATCTATGTGTCTCCGATGATCGTCATGCCGCTGCTCCTCCTGGGAGCGGAATATATGATGGATCCGGAGCATCGGCACAGTTTCGTTCTGTTCAGTGTCATGGTGTACCTGGGGTTCACTTCGAACTATTATTTCATGTACATCAATTCCGTGGCACTGCTGATCTATGTGCTGATCCGTTTCTTCGCAATCTATCATGAGAAGATCGTGAAGAACTTCTTCCTTCTGTTCATACGCATGGTCAGCGCCTACGCGGTGGGGCTCATGCTCTCCTGCATAACACTGCTGCCAACCCTGTCGAGGTACTTCAACAGCTACCGCTCCCAGAGTATGACCCAGAAGCCGAACCTGCTGGTGTACGATGACCTGCGCAGGTACTTTGCCTGGTTCATCAATCTGATCAGCCCGCTGGAGGCGTCCGGCAACGGGACGCATCTGAACTTTGCCGTGATCGTTCTGCCGTGCATCACGATCCTGCTTCTTGCAGGCAGGGAGCGCTGGAAAGGCCTGAAGAAACTGCTTCTGGTGAATCTGGTGTTCCTGCTCCTGCCCCTTGGCGGCTATATCATGGCGGTCATGCACACGGAGAACAATCGGTGGGTCTATCTGATCAGTCTGACGGTGGCCGTGACGGTTTCCTTTACATGCAGAATGATCGGACAGTTGTCCCTGCTGCAGAAGAGAGGGCTGCTGATCGTGATGGCAGTGTTTGATACCGGCTGTGCTGTTCTGACAGTCCTGTACGGGATGGACATCTATCACCTGCTCGCGGCTGCGGAGCTGACTGCAGCGACCCTCCTTATCCTTGCATTTGAGCGGATGGCATCAGCGCTGAAAGGAAGAAAAGATCCTGGCGGGGTAAGAACTGCAGCCGGCCGGGGGATGACGCTTGTACTGTGCATCACGGTTGTATCGACCGTTCTCAATGGATATTTCACCTTCGGAAAACCCTTCGGGGATCTGACACGCTACTACGCACCCCGCGGGACTACGGCGAGCTATTTCTCCAGGTCCAGGTATGCCAACTACAACAAGGTCGGCTCCGGAATCGGCGGAGAGCAGGAAGGTGCCTCCAGGGAGTGGACAGACGGGTTCTACAGAGTGGACGGCTACTGGCGCAGGTCCAACGAGGACAATGCTTCGATCCAGCTGGCCTACCCCGGCGTCCAGATCTATAACAGCGTACTGAATGCTTCCCAGGTCGGTTATTTGATCGACACAGACAACATCGGTCTTACGACCATGCTCCACATCCATACACTGGACGGCAGGACTGCATCCGAGGCCATCGCAGGGGTGCGGTATTTCCAGACTCCGAAGGACTGCCTGGAGCAGCTTCCCTACGGGTTTGACAGGGAGGCATGGTCCGGTAAACGGATGACGATCTATGAAAATGAATACCCGGTTCATTTCGGATATACGACGGACCGTTTTCTGTCTGAATCCGACTATGAAGCGCTCAGCGCGCCGGCCAGAGAAGAAATCATGCTCAGTGCAGCCGTGGTGAAGGATGAGACCGCTGCAGAACTGGCACAGACCGCCGGCCTGGTGCAGACGGACGGAGTGGAAGAGACCTCGTCAATCATGGTGCAGGAAGTTCCGCTTCCTGACGGAACGGATCAGATCGAGCGCACAGAGAAAGGCTACCGCGTCCGGAAAAAGAATGCATCCCTCTCCATTCCCTATGTCAGGATAGCTGGCTGCGACATGATGATTCAGCTGGAAGGCCTGGTGACAGACGGGATCGGAACGAGCGCGTTCATCGAGACACAGGGCATCTCCAAGAAACTAACGCTTCTGTCTGACCAGCAGACCTACACGCTGCTCCGGGAGGATTACCTGGTGGGCCTGGGGTATGCGGAGGAAGAGAGCAGCCAGACCATTACGCTGACTTTCCGCGACAAGGGGGCTTACAGTCTTGGAGCGATCCGTATCATAGCGATCCCGAGGGATTCCTATGCAGACCAGATCGAGGCGCTGAACCGTGACAGCCTTCAGAATGTGACATTTTCGAAAAATACAGTAACCGGAACTTCGGAGTGTGAGAAAACACAGTTTATGGTCTTCCAGATCCCATGGAACCGCGGCTGGAGCCTTGAGGTGAACGGGGAAAAGAGAGAACTGATCCGGACCGGTCAGTGCTATATGGGAACCGTTCTGGAAGGCGGCCGCAATGAGATCCGCCTGACCTATAAGACGCCCGGCTCAAAGCCGGGGACCTTGCTGTGCCTTGCGGCTCTTGTGCTCCTGATGGCCGGGATCGCCCTTTTCAGGCATCGCCGGCATGCTGCCCGGAAGGCGCACATGGATTAATCTTTGAAACTGTGCTACACTCTTGAAAACAGTACGATAGGGGAGCTGATGAGAATATGCTTCATTCCGTGGTAATACCCTGCTACAAGTCTTCTCAGACGATCCGCAAGGTGGTCGAGGAGACGATGGAGCAGTTTAGAAAAATGAACAGGGGCGATGTGGAGTTCGTCCTGGTGGATGACTGCAGTCCCGATGACGGAGCAACCGTCAGGGAGCTTCGCAGTCTTGTGAAAGAGTATCCGAATATCAGGGTCGTGGAACTTGCAAAGAATGCAGGACAGCACAACGCCTCCATGGCCGGTCTCAACTATGTCAGGGGAGATCTGATCATATCGATGGACGATGACGGTCAGACCAGCCCGACGCAGCTTCCGAAGCTGCTGGATGAGATGGACAAGGGATATGACATCGTCTATGGATACTATCCCAAGAAACAGCACAGCGGGTTCCGCAACCTCGGAAGCCGGTTCAATCAGTGGACGACCAGAGTGCTTCTGGACAAGCCGAAGGATATGAATACCAGCTCCTTCTGGGTGATCCGGCGGTTCGTGAGAGACTATGCGATCCAGTACCGAAGTGCCTACACACACCTGCAGGGCGTCTTCCTGAGAGTGACACGCAATATCAGCTGCATCCCGATCGAGCATTTCAAGAGGGAAGTGGGACAGAGCGGCTACACGCTCAGCAAGCTGTTCAAACTGTGGGCAAATATAATAGGGTTTTCCATCGTGCCGCTGCGTGCAGCGACGGTGCTTGGCAACCTGTTTGCAGGAGCCGGCCTGATCGGTATCATCGCGGTCATCATCCGCAAGATCGTCCGGCCTGTCACTGCAATCGGCTGGCCCAGCATGATGGTTTCCATATTCTTCTTCTCCGGGCTGATCCTTATGTTTATGGGACTGATTGGAGAGTACATCGGCAGGATCTTTCTTGGAATGTGCAACAACCCTCAGTATGTCGTTCGTCAGATCGATGAGAATGGCAATGCTCCGTATCTGGAAAATGAAAACGGCGAGCGGTTTTACGCTGCCGGCAAAGAAGAAGACAAGGAGGACGGATCATGAAGAAGTTAATGATCATGGGTGCAGGGATCTACCAGGTCCCGCTGATCAAGGCAGCAAAAGAGATGGGGATCTACACGATCGCGGTATCGATTCCCGGAAAGTATCCGGGATTCTCGTATGCGGATGAGGTCCTGCATATCAATACAGTAGATGCAGAGGCAGTCCTGAAGGCAGCCAGGGAGAGGCAGATCGACGGTATCTGCACTGCGGGAACGGACGTGGCGGTCATGACCATCGGCCGTGTCAATGATGCGCTGGGACTGTCCGGCATTTCCTACAAGGCAGCCAGGATCGCCTGCGACAAGGTGCTGATGAAACAGTGCTACGAAGAACACGGGGTGCGCACCGCCCGCTACCGCAAGGTTTATTTCAACGAGAACATCGCAGATAAGATCGAGGGTCTGCAGTACCCGCTGATCATCAAGATCGTGGACTCATCCGGAAGCCGCGGCATCACCAGGGTAGACCGGCCGGACCAGATCCAGGCAGCCATCACCAATGCCCAGGCCTTCACCAGGAAAGACTACTACATCGTGGAGGAGTTCATCATCGGGCGCGAGTTCGGCGCGCAGGCATTCGTTATGGATGGCAAGGTCCAGTTCATCCTTCCCCACGGGGATTACATCTTCCTTGGAAGCACCGGAGTCCCGGCAGGGCATTTTGCCCCGTACAAGCTCAGCGAAGAAGCGCAGCAGGACTGCTATGAGACCTGTGAGAAGGCGATCCTGGCCATGGGCCTGGACAACTGCGCAGTCAACTGTGACTTCATCATGAGAGACGGCCAGACCTATGTGCTGGAGATCGGAGGAAGGTCCGGCGCAACCTGCCTGGCGGAACTCGTCTCCATCTATTACGGTTATGATTACTACAAGAAGATCATAGAAGTCGCCCTGGGAATGAAGCCGGACTTCCCGACCGACAAGGCGGTGCCGAATGCGTCCAAACTCCTTATGAGCGATAAGGACGGCGAGATCATCGCGCTGGCCAACCGCAATCCGAAGAGTGACCGGAACATCTACGAAGTGTGCTTCGATTATACGGTCGGGGACCAGGTCAAGAAGTTCCATGTCGGTCCTCACCGGATCGGCCATGTCATCACCCAGGGCAGGACGCTGGCAGAGGCGACGTCGGCTCTGGACAGGGCATTGAAGAATATCGAGATCGAGGTTGTGTGACATGCAGGCAAAACTACAGAAAAAACTAATGAACTTCTATCTCCTGGCGGATCTGCCGAAGATGCTGCACAAGGTTCCGAAGAATTTCTCCAGAGCCATCGAGATGCAGAACCGGAGAGTACAGATCCTGGCGAAGCGCGCCTATGAGATTCCCTTCTACAGAGAGCGCTTCGACGCGGCAGGCGTGAAGCCGGAAGAGATCCGCACGGGCGATGATCTGACGAAGCTCCCCGTCCTGACCAAGGACGATCTCCGGGAATGGATGGCCAGTCTGAAGGACAGACCGGAATATAAGGACTGGATCTGCGATACCACCTCCGGATCCACCGGCAAGCCGGTATCGATCCTGTTTTCTCCCCGCGAGAAAGCATACATGAAGGCCAACTGGTACAGAGTCATGCTCTGCGCCGGCTACAACCCGATGACAGGGAAGATGATGAGCCGCATCAACATGCATGATGTCAACCCGGGCGGACAGGACACATTTCTCCAGAAGTTCGGTATCTTCCGCCATGCGTTTGTGGATCAGTATGCTCCCGAGAGTGATGTGATCGACCGGATCAATGAGTACAAGCCAGACTGGCTGTACATGAACAAGACAGAGCTGATGAGACTGGTGCTGTATGCGAAGCGTACCGGCAAGAAGATCTGGCATCCGGATTTCTATGATCCGATCTCTGAGAAGGTCACCGAAAATGACCGTGCCCTGTTTATCGAACAGCTGGGACCTGGCATCATCGATTCCTACGGTAGCGCGGAGACCGGTGCCTGCATGCTCAGGCTTCCGGACAAGGACTACTACGTGGTTCACAACGATTCATTTGTGGTCAATGTGGTGGATGATAACGGACAGCTCACACGTCAGGGCAGAGTGATCATCACTCCGCTGTACAAGACAGATCTTCCGCTGATCAATTATGAGGTGGGAGACAGAGCGATCATGCGGACCAGCCAGGGCGTTCATTTCATCACGAACATGGAAGGCCGGCTGAACGATTACTTCCGCTATGAAGACGGCAGAGTCACCAGCTTCTTCGAGGTGACGCCTGTGATCGCCCACTGCCCGGACATCCTTCAGATCCGGTTCATCCAGAAGAACTGGGACCTGATCCATGTACAGATCGTCCGGGACGAGAATGCAAAGATGACCAGAGAGGAACTGGAAGAGTACCTGACAACCTCCCTGAATAAGATCTTCAAGAAGCCGTTTGAATTCGAGTTTGAGTGGATGCAGGTCATCCCGCCCGACAAGAATGGAAAACTGCGCATGATCATATGCGAGGCCGGCTGAACCGGTGACTGCTGAGACAGATGGCAGACACCGGTTCTGAGCGGGTGGCAGGCACTCGCTCCGTTTCAGATATGCCATATGGGCAGGCTGTCCCAGCGGACCAGCCTTCGCAGACCTTCTATCGCAAATGCGCACCCGAGGGATACCGCAGCAAGAAGCAGCAGGATCAGGAACCAGTTCTTCGGCGCATAGATGAAGCTGGAGAAGTAGTGGTTATAGATCAGGGTGTGCGTGAGGAAGATGGTCATGGAATACTTTCCGAATACTTCCATCAGACGCAGCCTGACACCGATCAGGTCGATCAGTATAAACAGGAAAGCGAGGAAAGTCAGGCAGATCAGGCCGTCTGTCCAGGTATAGTAACCCCATTTGATTCGGATCGCCGAGAAGAGTACAAAGAGGATCAGGGAGACGGCCAGAAAGAGCCATTTTGCCCCAGTGTTCTGACATCTGGAACGGATCTTTCCGGCAGCGCCGCTCTGTGCGGCCCAGATGCCCAGAGACAGGCTGAACAGGTAGACGGCGAACGCTCTGGAGGCGTCGATCCCGAAGTCAGTGATCAGCGCAGCAATGGCGACCATGCAGATTCCGAACTGTTCGTGCAGTTTCACTGCAATGGGCATCAGGAAGATCAGGAAGATCGCAAAGGACATATACCACCAGGTGCCGTTGTAAGTCGGTGTTCCGAAGAAATTGGCGAGTCCCACTGCGTCAAACGCCATCAGAAGGATTCCTTTTGCGTGTCCTTCTGTAAAATAGGCCGCAAGACGGTTCGGGGCGAGGAAGGATGAGAGGATCGTCAGCAGATAGATAAAGATGAATCCGCATTCCAGCTTCAGAAAGCGGGATATGGCATAGCGCTGTCTGTGCACAGTGTTTTTCGGCCCGAGGTTGACCGACATCCCGTAGCCAGTGAGGAAAACGAAGATCGCCACACAGATCTTGCCATAGAAACTGAGGCTGTTCAGGACTGGCCACGGAAGAGGCTTTGCTGAGACGGCATAACGGTCGACAAGTCCCGGCGCATCATAGAACAGATGGTGGAACAGCATGAGAACGACTGCGATCCCTTTGGCAGTGAGAGTGACGCGTTTGCTGAAATAGTTATCCGCATTCATGTTAAATGCTCCTCCTCATACAACTAATTATTACTGGAAAAATTATATAAGAACAGGCAGGAAACGTCAAAATGAGTCATAAGAGTCTGGGAACTCAATGGAAAAAGAAAGTGCTTGTCTTCGTGATCATCCTGTTTGCAGGAATGCTTGCAGCACAAGTGAGGCAGGTTCCCGCAGATCAGCAGATCCAGAAGGTTCATACCCTCTACTGGAAAGCTACTCTGCGCAGAGATGTGAAAACACAGGGGAAGAAGATCAAGAGGGGCACATCCGTGGTCGTGATCCAGCGGAATGTGCATTCCAAGAGTGTGGTGAAGTATAAGGATGTTGTATTCAAGGCACCGAATTCCTGGCTCTCCTACAAGAAAGACCTGGCTACTTCACAGTCGCAGGGGGATTACAACAGGCTGACGAAGGAGCATTTCATTAATCGCCTGAAAAACGCCTCCAGCAAGACAGGATGGATAGTCTGGATCAGTCTGGACAAACAGAGGGTCAATATTTACAGGGGTTCCAAAGGGCAATGGAGTCTGGTGAAGACCTTCCAGTGTTCGACAGGTAAGGCATCCACCCCCACCCCGACCGGATGGAAGGTAATCGATTTCAAGAAAATGTGGGTCAGTGGATGCAAATACTACACGGAAGTGTGCGGGAGCGGTATCCACAGGTGGCCTGGGACTCTGAACAAAAAGATCCTGGGGAACCATACCGTATCGCACAGCTGCATTCGTCTGACTTCAGGAAATGCCCAGTGGGTCTATGAACATGTCCCGAAGAAGACCGCGGTATTAATTTACTGACGGACGGATGTGCATTTTCCACTATGGAATTGAAGACTGCGGTATGGTATGATGGCTTAGTCAGGTTTTCATGCCGCCCCGGTCTGCAGACAGCAGGCTGCCGGCGCTATCACAGAAGGAGACATACTTATGAAGAGAGTTCTGCTGAAGCTGAGCGGAGAAGCTCTTGCCGGGGAGAAGAAGACCGGGTTTGATGAAGATACCGTGATGGGGATTGCGCAGCAGGTCAGGAGCCTGTCTGAGAAAGGGATCCAGATCGCTGTCGTGACCGGCGGCGGGAACTTCTGGAGAGGACGTACCAGCGGGAATATGGACCGCACCAGGGCAGACCAGATTGGAATGCTGGCGACGGTCATGAACTGCATCTATGTTGCAGATATATTCCGTGCGGCAGGGATGAAGACGAGAGTCATGACACCGTTTGTGTGCGGAAGCTTCACACAGCTGTTCTCAAAAGAAGAAGCGGTAAATGCGCTGGAGCAGGGCGAGATCGTTTTTTTTGCAGGCGGAATCGGACATCCTTATTTCTCAACGGATACAGCGACGCTTCTTCGGGCGATCGAGATCGAGGCGGATGTGATCCTGCTGGCGAAGGCGATCGACGGCGTGTACGACGATGACCCGAAGGACAACCCGAATGCGAAGAAGTACTCCAGCGTCTCCATCGATGAGGTGATCGCAAAGAACCTGAAAGTCGTGGATATGACGGCTTCCATTCTTGCAAGGGACAACAGGATGCCGATGTATGTGTTCGGACTGAACCAGGAGAACAGCATTCTCAGAGCTGTAGAAGGAACGATCGACGGGACTTCCGTCACAGTATAAACAAGAAAGGGGTATGGCAATGGATAACAGACTGACACCTTATGTCGAGAAGATGGGGAAGACACTTTCGAACCTGGAAGAGGAATTCAAGACCATTCGTGCAGGACGCGCGAATCCGGCGATCCTGAATAAGGTACGTGTTGACTATTACGGATCACAGGTGCCGGTTTCCCAGGTCGGCAATATCACCGTTCCAGAGGCCAGGATTCTCCAGATCGCTCCGTGGGAGCCGAATATGATTAAGGAGATCATAAAGGCGATCAATATGGCTGATATAGGAATCAACCCGAATACGGACGGCAAGGTCATCCGCCTGATCTTCCCGGAACTTACCGAGGAGAGAAGAAAAGAACTTACCAAGGATGTCAAGAAGAAAGGTGAGGAAGCGAAGGTTGCCGTTCGCAATATCCGCCGTGACGCAGACAAGTCATTCAAGAAGCTGAAGGATGAGATCTCCGAGGACGAAGTCGCGGATCTTCAGGATGACCTTCAGAAGGAAACGGACAAGAAGATCAAAGAGATCGATAAGATGGTGGAGGAGAAGTCGAAAGATATCCTTACTGTCTGATGACCATGCATATTGTGAACCCGGAGGCTGTCGTGACGGATATCCGTGCGGCAGCCTTATCGCAATGCCGACAGGGCACAGCCAATCTGCTGCCGGAAGTGACATAAAAGGAGAGGACTATGGATATACCGCGCCATGTGGCGATCATACTGGACGGAAACGGCAGATGGGCCAAATCCAAAAAGATGCCCCGCAATTACGGACATGTCAAGGGGGCGGCAAATGTGGAGGTTATCTGCAGAGCGGCCGATGAACTGGGGATCCGGTATCTGACCGTGTACCTGTTCTCCACGGAGAACTGGCGCAGGAACCAGGATGAAGTCAGGGCACTGATGAACCTGTTCCACAGCTATACCCGCACTGCGATCCGGCAGGCCCGTGAGAATAATATGAGATGCCGGGTACTCGGAGATCCCTCCGCGCTGGATGATGTCTTGCAGAAGAACCTGCGCGAGCTGGTGGAGAGCTCCAGAAACAATACGGGACTGAATTTCCAGCTGGCGATCAATTACGGAAGCAGAGACGAGATCGTGCGGGCAGTCCGCAGGATCGCTGCAGATGCCAGGGACGGCAGCATCCAGGATCCCTCGCAGATCACGGAAGAGCTGTTTGCTTCCTATCTGGATACAGCGGATATCCCGGATCCGGATCTGCTGATCCGGACCAGCGGAGAACAGCGTCTGAGCAATTACCTGATGTGGCAGCTTGCCTATGCGGAGCTTTATTTTACACAGACCCCGTGGCCTGCATTCTCCAAAAAGGACCTGGAACTTGCCATCGAGGCATATAATCAGAGAACACGCCGGTTCGGCGGACTCAAAAAGGGTGAGGAAGACGAGGAGGTACATTGAATCATGTTTGTAACAAGACTTATCAGCGGAATCGTACTGCTGGCCATGCTGATCACGACGATCTGCCTGAGCGGGCCGGTCCTGTTCGTATTTCTTCTTCTGATCTCCCTGATCGGTATGTTTGAACTGTATCGTGCGACAGGGATCGTGAAGGGAAGGATGAATCTGCTGACCCTTGTCGCGTATCTGGGAGCTGTCGCCTATTACGTCCTTGTATTTCTGAAGATGCAGGACTATCTTCTGGGCGTCCTGATCGCGGATATGATTGCTCTTTTATTTGTCTATGTCTTCACCTATCCGCGATACCATGCGGACGAAGTTATGACAGCGTTCTTCGGTATCGCTTATGTGGCAGTGTGCCTGAGTTTCATTTATCAGACCAGGGAACTGCCCGACGGGATGTTTACGGTATGGCTGATTGTGATCTGCTCCTGGGGATGTGATACAATGGCATACGTATTCGGCCGCCTGTTCGGAAAACACAAGATGGCACCGGTCCTGAGCCCGAAGAAGTCCGTGGAAGGCGCAGTCGGCGGAGTTGCCAGCGCTGCGGTGTTCGGAATGATCTACGCCGCCATTGTCGGCAGGTTTATGATCAACGGAGGCAACAAGATTCTGGTGTTTGCCATGATAGGGGCGGTGGGCGCCTTGATCTCAATGGTGGGAGATCTGGCAGCGTCTGCAATCAAAAGAAACCACAATATTAAAGATTATGGTAGACTCATCCCGGGCCATGGTGGTATTCTGGACAGGTTTGATTCTGTTATCATCACGGCACCGATCATATACCTTCTGGCCTATGCATTCGGCTGACCGGACAGTATATGGATATTGACACTGAGTAATTGACACTGAACATACAATACAGCAGACTCCGGATGCCTGGCGCTTCGGAGCAAAGAGAGACTAATGAAAAAGATATCAATTCTGGGAAGTACAGGTTCGATAGGGACACAGACACTGGATGTTGCAAGGAACAATCCGGATCTGAAGATCACCGCACTTGCAGCAGGTCAGAACATAGCGTTACTTGAGGAACAGATCAGAGAATTCAAGCCGTCTGTTGCGGCAGTCTGGGACGAACAGGCTGCAGAAGACCTGAAAGTGAGAGTCCGTGATACGGATGTCCGCGTCCTTGCAGGCATGGACGGACTGATCGAGATGGCAGCCGGCACTGACGCTGAGATCACAGTGACCGCGATCGTGGGAATGATCGGTATCCGTCCGACAATAGAAGCAATCAAGGCAGGAAAAAACATTGCCCTTGCCAACAAAGAGACGCTGGTCACGGCCGGCCATATCATCATGCCCATGGCAAAGCGCTGCGGAGTGCGTATACTCCCGGTAGATTCGGAGCATTGCGCGATCTTCCAGTCCCTGAACGGGGAGCACAATGAACGGATTGAGAAGATCTACCTGACATGCTCCGGAGGACCGTTCCGCGGCTATACAACATCCCAGCTGGAGCAGGTAACACCGGAGGATGCGCTGAAGCATCCGATCTGGAACATGGGAGAGAAGATCACGATCGATTCCGCGACGCTGATCAATAAAGGCATGGAAGTCATGGAAGCCCGCTGGCTGTTCGGAGTGGACACAGACCGCATCCAGGTTGTGATCCATCCGCAAAGTGTGCTGCACTCCGCGGTCCAGTTCACGGACGGCGCTGTGATCGGGCAGATGGGAACACCGGACATGAGGCTTCCGATCCAGTATGCACTGTTCTGGCCGGACAGAAGGCCGATGCATACAGAGAGGCTCGATCTGTTCGCGCTCAAGAGCCTGACCTTCGAGAGACCGGATATGGAGACCTTCCGCGGTCTGCCCCTTGCCTACCGCGCGATGGCAGCCGGCGGCACGATGCCGACGGTCTTCAATGCGGCAAATGAGTGTGCTGTCGCCAGATTCCTCGCCCATGAGATCCGGTTCACGGATATCTGGAATATTATCGAGACCTGTATGGATAAGCATACCGTCATACCGGATCCGTCTGTGGAGGATATCCTGGAGGTGGAGAAGGTGATCCGGGAAGAGGTCGGATAAGAAATAAGCGGAGCATTCATGCATGAAGATTCTTATCGCTGTTATTCTGTTCAGCATCATTATCCTGTTTCATGAATTCGGGCATTTTCTCATGGCACGTGCGTGCGGTGTGGAGGTGGTCGAATTTTCCCTTGGGATGGGACCGAGGCTTCTGAGCCATGTGAGCGGGCGAAGCGGGACCAGGTATTCGGTAAAATGTCTGCCCTTCGGCGGCTCGTGCCAGATGAAGGGTGAAGACGGGGAAGACAGCACAGAGGGTTCATTTGGCGAAAAGAAGGTCTGGCAGCGGCTTCTGATCGTTGCGGCCGGGCCCCTGTTCAATTTTCTGCTCGCTTTTCTGTTCTCCATCGTGATCATCAGCTCGGTGGGCTATGATGCCCCGGTCATTGAATATCTTGCGGAAGATTATCCCATGGCGCAGGCCGGTATGAAGCCGGGAGATATCATGACTTCGATGGGGGGAGAGAAGATCCTGGTATACAGAGATATCTCCAATTATCTCACCTTCCACGAGGATGAACTCACGGACCGGCATCCGGTGACCATCACCTGGCTCAGCAACGGCGAGCGCA
>OMSN01000137.1 GCA_900313765.1 uncultured Eubacteriales bacterium | reverse complement strand
TGCTGCTTCTTCTGTCTGCAGCGGTATCGTCTTCTTGAAGCTTCCGGATCCAACGTACGCAATCCCGGCAGCCGCCACAAACAGCACGCCAAGAAGCATTGGAAGCATTGCCTTCCATTTCGCCGCCTTCTCCGCTCTCGCTCTTTCCTGTGCTCTGCGCTCCTGCGCCATCTTCTTATTGTCTTTGTTCATCTTGCCTCCTCCTGTGAGTTTCTTTATATCTATATTCCGGACGTCAGCTCTGACCATGCCCGATACAGACCGTCAGGAAGAATACCTGTCTCACACCTGCCCTCACAAGAGCAGATCCGGCCTCATCCATGGTTGCGCCTGTGGTATAGATATCATCGATCAGAACCACCGTATGCGGAATATCCCTCCCCCCCGGTTCTTCTCCCAAGTTCCCTCGCAAGCAGGGCAGCCTGGTCGTATCCTCTCTCCGCCTTCTTTTTCCTGTGCATGGGAACAGGAACCAGGCAGTCCGGCTTCCACCTTGGAAAGTACTCCCCTGCCAGTTTCTCAAGACACCTTCCGAAGAAAGGAACATACTCCCGTCTGTTATAGAACTTCAGACGGTCGATCGCCCTTCGGGCACCTTTCTCATAGAGCAGAGCCGCCCGCCCCTCTTCATACCAGTGAGGACTCCGTTCACAGTCAGAACAGTATTCCTTCTCGAAGCTGTCGATCGGCTTGCCGCACTTCATACAGTGCATCTCTCCTACCAGAGGAAGAGACCTTGCACATTTCCTGCAGATCAACTCTTCTCCGGATGTCAGGATCTTCTCACAGACCGGACATCTTGGAGGATACAGAGCGTCAAGGATCGATTCTGCTGCCAGACGGATGAGATGAAGAAATCCCTGTGTGTAAGTATGCTGTTTTTCTGTACGCAGCATACATTATACCGCGCGCACTCTCTCCACTTGCTGAACTTTTGATGAATTCATACAGATGATTCCATGTCATCCCAGCCGGCGAATGGATCATCCGGATCGAAGTCATCTGAAAAATCGCCTGTCTGTGAGCCGGAGACGCTTCCTGCCTGTGGATCGGTTCCGCTGTCTGCTTCCCGGATGCGCAGGGAAAGGGTTGTGTAACGCTTTGCTTCCTGTGCATTGTCGATCATTTCGTTCATGACAGCCGGCTCTCCGATCAGGACCACCAGCGATTTTGCGCGGGTGACTGCGGTGTAAAGCAGGTTGCGGTTCATCAGCATCCTGGGGCCCCGCAGGAGCGGGATCACCACTGCCGGATACTCGCTTCCCTGCGCTTTGTGAATCGTTACGGCGTAAGCAAGTTCCAACTGGTCCAGGTCGCCGAATTCATATTCGACATATCGATGTTCATCGAATTCAACAGTGACCGTCTCTGAGAAGCGGCTGATCTGTCGGATGATCCCCATGTCTCCGTTGAATACGCCTTCTCCGTTGTCCAGCACCGCGCCGTGCCGGCCGCGCACGGTCCATGGGATCTGATAGTTGTTGCGGATCTGCATGACCCGGTCTCCTTCACGAAACAGCATCTCCCCTCTTGCATGCTCTTCCTTGCCCGGATCTGCGGGATTCAGGTAGGTCTGCATCACTCTGTTCAGGTTCGTGATGCCCAGAACGCCCTTCTTCATGGGTGCCATGACCTGGATCTCACTGCTGTCCACCTTCAGATAGCGGGGCAGATTGTCTCCGACCAGCTTGACGGCAGTTCCGATGATCGTTCCGGGATCGCTCTGCCGGATGAAGAAAAAGTCTGGACTCTTATTGTCCACCACCGGATGCTCGCCTGCATTGATCTTGTGCGCATTGACAACGATATCACTCTGCTGTGCCTGGCGGAAGATCCGCTCCAGTGTCACGGTCAGGATCCTGCCTGACTCGATCATATCCTTCAGGACGCTTCCCGGTCCCACACTGGGAAGCTGGCTGGCATCACCGACCATGATCAGGTGGGTTCCGGGCACAACCGCACGCAGAAGCGACTGAAACAGATAGATATCCACCATGGACATCTCATCGATGATAATCACATCTTTCTCCAGCGGCTCATCCGCATCTCTGTTGAAATAAATCCCGCTGTCGGGATCTCCGCTGACTTCCAGAAGTCTGTGGATCGTTCTCGCTTCTCTTCCCGTAGCCTCTTTCATGCGCTTGGCTGCACGGCCTGTAGGAGCAGCCAGTTCGATGGACATGCCCATTCTCTCGAAGACAGCGATCATCGTGTTGATCGTAGTCGTTTTGCCTGTGCCGGGGCCGCCGGTGAGGATCATCAGCGTATGACCCATCGCTTCCAGAACCGCCTGCATCTGGATCTCATCCAGTTCATTGCCGGATCGCGCAGCTGCCTCCATTGCAATGGAGCGAACCTGCTCGGTGTCTGCCCCGGTAGGAAGATTCAACTCTTTCAGCATCCGTGCGACGCGAAGCTCCGTAAAATATGCCTGGGTCGTATAGACGCGCTCTTCATCCTCTTCCTTCTTCAGGATGATCTTCTTGTCGACAGACAGATCGAGAAGTGCAGCTTCCACCGGATTGTCCGCCCCTCGAAGAGCCTCCGGAAGAAGCACCGGGGCTGCATATTCCACATCCTCGAAAGCATAGTAAGACTCCGGATCCTCATCAGCATACGGATTCTGCTGCTGGGCATAATACGGATTCTGCAGACCGCCGAACCCGAGCAGGGCTGCAGTCCTTCTCACCAGAATATCGCGCGGAAGATACATGCTTCCTTCTGCCGAAGCAAGTTCCAGTGTATACAGCAGAGCACTGGAGATGCGGAAACGGGAATCAACCGCGAATCCGGCCTTTCTGGCAATCTCATCCGCAGTCTTGAAGCCCACGCCTTCCACTTCATCCGCGAGCTTGTATGGGTTGTCCTTGATAATGCGGTAAATGTCCGGTCCGTAAGTCTGCCAGATCCGCATGGACAGCGAATTGGGAATATTGAAACCGGTCAGAAACAGAAGAGCATCCCTCATGTCGCGCTTTTCAAATACCTGCTGCGCGATCTCACGGGCTTTCTTCATCGAGATTCCCTTGATCTCGGCAAGGCGCTCCGGCTCCTGGTCCAGTATCGTAAATGTGTCGTCTCCGAACGCTTTCACGATCCGGTGGGCAAGCGCCTTCTTGATCCCCTTGATCTGCCCGGAGGCCAGATAGCGCTCCATCGCTGCCGCATCTGTTGGCGGGAGGATCTCAAAAGAATCGATCTTGAATTGTTCTCCGTAGGTGGAATGGGTAGTCCAGAATCCGCTCAGACTCAGCAGTTCCCCCTCTCCGACTTCCGGCAGGGAACCAACTGCGGTAAATACACTGTCCTCTCCTGCCTTCTCCCGGTCCGGGTCAGACAGGCTCAGAACAGTGTATCCATTTTCCTCATTGCGGTATGTGATATGTTCTACGTAACCCTTAACAGAATCCATAGTTAATCCAGCATAAGTTCTGCGTAGCGTCCGGTACCGATCGCCACGGCACACAGCGGATCGTCACAGGTGACCGTGTTAACGCCTGTGCGCGCTTCCAGCAGTTCTTCCATGCCGTCGATCAGGCATCCGCCTCCGACGAGTACGATTCCTCTGGAAACCACATCCGAAGCCAGTTCCGGCGGGGTCTTCTCCAGCACACTGTGAACCGCTTCGACGACACGGCCGGTCAGTTCACGGCAGGCAAGCCTGCAGTTCTCAGAGCTGATCCGAACCTTCTTGGGAAGGCCGGTCTCTATATCTCTTCCGATGAATTCCAGGAACTTCTCTTCCGGGCGCTCATACACGGTTCCAACCTGCATCTTGATCTCTTCGGCAGCTGCCTTCTCGATCACGATGCCAAACTGGTTGCGGATATATTTGATCAGAGCCTCATCATAGTCATTTCCGCCGACCTTGACACGGGTGCTCACTACGATCCCGTCCATGGACAGGATGGCAACGCTCGTGCTTCCGCCGCCGATATCTACGATCATATTGCCGCTGGGTTTGGAGAAGTCGATCCCCGCTCCGATCGCAGCCGCAATAGGCTCTTCCACCATATGAACGTCTCTGGCGCCGGCCTGGTAGGCAGCGTCCTCGACCGCATGGCGCTCCACCTCCGTCAGCCCCACAGGAATGCAGATGCATACACGGGGCTTACGAAATGAAAGGCGTCCCACTGCTTTCTGGATAAAGGTGCGAAGCATCTGCTCCGTGACCACATAGTCCGCAATGATCCCATTTTCCAGAGGATGGATCTCCGTGAGGTTGCCTTCCGAGCGGGACAGCTGAGCCCTTGCTTCCTCACCGATTGCGCGGATCTTATCTTCATCCCTGTCATACGCTGCGACAGAAGGCTCTTTCAGGACAACGCCCCTGCCTCGCACATATACAAGGATACTTGAAGTACCAAGATCGATTCCAACGTCTGTAACTGCCATATTAATCCTCTCAATACTGGTCTGTTATCAGGATGTATATTACTTTCGTTTCTTCTTATGCCTGCTGCGAAACAGCAGGATCAACACTGCGGAGCATACTGCCAGGATGGCCGCAAGCACCTGGGAGACCGCGATCTGGGTTCCCCAGAACCGAAGCTGGTCCGTCCGAAGTCCCTCGATCCAGAACCTTCCGATGCCGTACAGCATCAGGTATCCCAGAAAGATCTCTCCGTGGAATCTCTTCAGATGCCTCAGCGTAATGATCACCAGTACGATCAACACTGCCAGATTCCACAGGGATTCGTACAGGAAGGTCGGATGTACCTGGATATAGGTGACCCCGTCGATCACCTGCGCATGCTCCTTCATCTGCTGCGTCACTTCGGTCGCGCGGACCGCGTCAATCGGCAGACGCATCGCCAGCAGATTGTTCGTGTATCCTCCGAAGGCTTCTCTGTTGAAGAAGTTTCCCCATCTTCCCACAACCTGTCCGGTCACCATGCCGAGGCAGGCGGTGTCGAGGATCAGCGGGATCTTCAGTTTCTTCACGCCGCAGTAGATCAGGACTGTCAGCACCGCTCCGATCAGAGAACCGTACAGCGCAAGTCCGCCTCCGCGAAAGTCAAGGATCTCATTCAGGTGGTCCTTGTAATAATCCCAACTGAAAACCACGTAATACGTTCTTGCGCCGAGAAGGCCGAGTACGATCCCCAGCAGGGCGATATTGACGTAATCGTCCGGATTCTGTCCGGTCTTTTTTGCCATCCATGTGGCAACATAGAGTCCTGCCAGGATGCCCAGTGCCATCGTGATCCCGTAGAGCGCGATCTCATAGCCGAATACGCTGAAGGACTTGATGACATATGGCAGGTGGATTCCCAGATTCGGGAAGTCA
>OMSN01000078.1 GCA_900313765.1 uncultured Eubacteriales bacterium | reverse complement strand
TTCTCATGATCTGCGCCGGTGCCTGTGAGCAGGCCGTCAGCCAGTGGGCTTCCACCTTTGCCGAACAGGCACTCGGAGTCACCAAAACCCTCGGGGACCTGACCGGACCTATGTTTTTTGCCATCATGATGGGAACTTCCCGTCTGATCTACGGAAAGCTCGGGGAGAAACTGCCTCTTAAGAAATGTATCATCGGAAGCACTCTGCTGTGCCTTGCCTCTTATCTCATCATATCTCTGTCACCCCTGCCTGCCCTCGGCCTTATCGGATGCGGGATCTGTGGGTTCTCAGTAGGGATCCTGTGGCCGGGTACGTTCTCCATGGCAGCAGCAGCTCTGCCTACGGGCGGCACTGCCATGTTCGCACTGCTGGCTCTTGGCGGAGATGTCGGCTGCAGCGGCGGTCCGACCTGGGTCGGGCTGATCTCATCTGCAGCCGGTGATAATCTGAAGACCGGGATCCTGTGCGCGATCGTATTCCCGATCCTGATGCTGTGCGGTACTATACTCCTTATTCGTCTGAAAGGCCGCGATCAGTAACGTTATTCTGTGTCTTCTTCGAAGGAGAATCTGTAAGGAAGGTGGAATCTGTCTCTCAGTCCGGTGAGTTCTTTCTGGATCGCCTCTCCGACAGGTACTCCTTTGTCTTTCCTCTCCTGCCATGCCAGCCATTCTTTCTCTCCGGCAGTGTAGATACGCTCCGCACCCGGCGCCTTTCTGGATTCACGAAGCGTGCGGCAGATATCGCCGGCTGTCTTTTTAAAGACATCCAGACCGCCGAAGAATTCCGGATTAATGACAAAGAAGAAATGCCCCAGCCGGTACATTCGGTTGGTGCCATCCGGGTTCTTTCCGCTCAGTTCCTTCATAAAAGGTCCTCCGGCGAGTGCGGCGGACAGGATCTCTACGATCATGGTGAATCCATACCCCTTATAGCCGCCGGTCTTTTCCCCCAGTCCTCCGATCGGAAGCAGAGCACAGTGTCCGGCTCTCATTTCTCTGAGGATCGTCCCCGAATCGGTCAGTGTATTGCCATCTTCTGTCACCACCAGTCCCGCAGGAGTCGGCTCACCGTTTCGTTCATAGAACTCGATCTTTCCATTCTGCACAATGCTGGTAGCGCAGTCAAAATTGACCGGAAACTCTTCATCCGTAGGCATGGTGAATGTCAGCGGATTGGTGCCCATCATAGGTTCCACGCCGAAGGTCGGCGCTACGGAGGGCCTCGCATTGGTTCCTGAGATTCCGATCATCCCCGCCTTCTCAGCCATCGTTGTCCAGTAGCCGGCGATTCCGTAATGCGTAGAGTTATAGATCGTTCCTCCGGCCATCCCGTACTTTGACGCTTTCTCAATCAGCATCTTCATCATATGCCAGCTGGCCACCATACCCATACCGTTATTGGCGTCCATAACAACCGTTGTAGGCGTCTCCTTCACGATATCCAGCTTCGTCACCGGCAGAAGTGTCCCGTTTTCAATACGGTCCAGATAGATTGGTTTGAACCGGTTGCAGCCATGACTCTCTATTCCTCTGCGGTCTGATTCCAGAAGCACGTCTGTACAGATCGCAGCGTCTTCCTCCGGTACCCCGTAAGCCTTGAAAACGTCAATCATAAACGAATTCATTGTTTCCCAGTCAACATACGGTCTTGTCTCCACAGCAGACACCTCCTGATCATACAGATAACAGTAAAACGGGTTACAGACGGATATTATCCGTAGTTACAGTATGAAAGATAAGCACCTTCTTCAATCTGAAGCACACCACCTCATCATATTCAAGATGATAGGGCGGCAGCATCACCAGGCCAATTTCGGTCTCGACCGCCCGGTAGCGCTTCTTCTTCAGGAATTCCACAGTCTTGTCGTCAATGAGGCGGTAATACAGCTCCGCAACATCAAAATCAGAATGGTCCGCCGTGGCGACTTCCACCGACAGATGCTTTCTGCCTTTTCTGTGCATGTACTCCACAAGCTGCGGCGTGTATTCGAATCTCATCCCGGTTCATCCTTTCCGGACCGCGTCCTGTACCGATCCATTGTGCCAAGTTCGCATCACGCCCTGTCCTGTGACTCAATCACAAGGAGCCTTCCGCTCTCGAAGAATACCTGTCCCTCGCTCTCTTCGATCTGGTTGGAGATCGCAAGGGTTCCCGAGTTCGTGAGCGTCCCATTTTCCATGGGAAAATGAAATCCTTTCAGAGTGATCCCGGTCACCGGTCCGCCCCAGGCAAACAGAGACACATATTTCCCCCACCGGCTGTCCTTCCGGATCGCAAAAGGCTCATCATGCAGGGTTACCCGGTTGCAGGGATCCACGATGATCCCTCTGCAGCCCCGGTCCAGCAGAAGTGCCAGTGTCTGAATCCCTCCGATCATATGATCCAGCCGGGTCCCGGTCGCGCCGAGAATCACGATCTCCCGCGCCCCCCGGTCCGCAGCTGCAGCAGCAGCAATCTCCAGGTCGGTATAGTCTTTCTCCCAGTTATATTCCCGTACCTCTATACCGGGATGGGATGCCAGATATCTTCTCCTTGTCTCTTCAGGAGCAGAATCAAAGTCCCCAACGATCAGGTCCGGCACGATGTCATGCTCTGCCAGGAACACCAGTCCCCGGTCGGCAGCGATGATATAACTGTCTTTCTGTACAAAAGAGAGGGCAAGGTCATCATTGATCCCGCCCCCTGCGATAATCACAGCACGTTTGTCCACTGTACTCATTCTCCTACGATCGTCAGGATACATTTCCGGTTTCTGGGCCGAAGGTCATCAAAATCGACAAAATAAATATACCCCCACTGGCCCGTCTGGACAACTCCGTCGATCACTGCAAAACTCTCGCTTGCCCCCAGAAGGGAGGCTCTCAGATGTGAATGGGCATTGAGCAGCGTCCGCATGTCTTCGTGCACGTCCGGATCCATTCGATCTCCGAACTCCTGATGGAGCGGACCCGGATAGCGGTAATAATAATCATCTGACTCCTGCTTCGGGAAGACCTTCCCCAGACCGTGGTTCAGATCGACCTGAAGGAACTCATCCCCCTTGATGTCCACATCGTGCACCATCTCCTCAAAGATCACGGCACAGGTCGTATGAGCAGACTGCACATTGAGGATTCCGTTTTTGATACCGCTCTCCTCGACAAACGCAATCACATCATCTTTGATATTGATATACTCTGTCTTCTTCCCCTTTGTCTCAAACTTCAGTATTTTGTGCCTGACCATAAACCCTCCCTGCATGTTCTGCTCAGATTGTGAACTTTCCGTCCTTGAAGATCAGCCTGCCGTCCAGGAACACCTCTGACTGTGTGCGTGTATCCTTGATCAGGTCCCAGTGGATCGGAGAATTGTAGTTCCCGTCATAAGGCCTGCCGAGGGCAAGATGCATCGTGCCTCCGATCTTCTCATCGATGAGCACGTCTGTCGTACAGATATTGATGTACGGGTTCGTTCCGAACGCGACCTCACCCGCACGGTCCGCATTCTCATTGTTCTGGATGATCATGTTCAGGAAGTCTGCATTCGTCTCTGCATCCGCCCGGACCACATGTCCCTTGTCAAACTCCAGGTATACGCCGTTCATTACCTTGCCCCCGAGGGTGGCAGGCAGTTCGAAATAGATCTGCCCCTGCACGCTCTCCCACAGCGGGGTCACATAAGTCTCGCCGTCCGGAATATTCTGTGTGTTGTCCATCACGATCCATTTATTGGACCCGAAGGAAAAAGACAGGTCCGTCTTATTTCCGGTGATGCGAAGGGTCTGACCCCTGTCCAGTATATCCGCGATCCTCTGGTTCTCTTTCTTGTATGCTTCCCAGTCGAGGGTACAGGCATCAAAGAACAGATCCATCATGGTGTCGTAACTCACATGGGCCTGCTGCGCAAAATGTTCATTCGGAACGCGCACCAGCGCCCACCGGGTCTTCTGCCAGCGCAGGGTGCTGATCTTTCCCATCGCCTTCTGGTAGAGTGCGACTTTCCGGGCGGGGATATCCCAGCATTCATCCAGGTTGAAAGCACCGCGAAGGCCCAGGTAACAGTCAGCCCACTCCATGCCGTATGCCTCGATCCCGGGAACCCAGCCGATCTGCTCTTCATTTCCATAGGTCAGGATGCGGTGCTTGATGGTCTCGCTCATGTACTGGATCTGGGCATAGCCGCCTGCCTTGATGACCTCCGCATAGACCGCTTCGGCAAGGGCCACCGTCTCAGGCTCCATCATCATGATCATGACCTTCTCGCCGGGCCTTACCTTCAGTGAATAGTTCACGAGCATTGCGCCCAATTTCTGCCAGCGCTTATCCAAATCTCTCATAATTGTCTCCTGTCGAGGTTTTACAGTTCGATCTCGAAACGGCTGTCCTCATCCAGATCCTTGTACAGGAAATCATTGACATAGCATCTCTCCGGAAGCATGATCAGCGCATGCAGTTCCTTCTCATGGACCGGGAGCGGGGTCAGATGATAGACAGCAGGGAAGATCGTGATGAGCGTCCCCTTCGGAACAATGAATGCCTTCGTCTGCGTCACGTCATAGTCGCCGCTTGCAAGAGAGACATGCATCACTGCGTCGTCATTGATCGGCATCATGCCTTCGCAGGTATGGTTGTGCCATTCCACTCCGTCCACCACATACCCATGGTTCCTGACTGTCAGAGGAGACAGTCCGATGGGAAGGGCACTGTCTGTATAAAATTTTGCCTGATCGCGGTAGAAGTCATGAAACTCCCCGCCGATATGATATCCTTCCGGATCCAGCACATTGGTGTAGGTTCCGTAGGGTGCAAATGCCTCCGGTGTCAGCTTTTCCGCTTTTATCTTAATCATAGCCTGATTCCTTTCCATGCCCCCTGTGGAGCGGGCGACTCTGTCATATGTCTGGCCTCCTGGGGATCCGGTCTCAGAAATATCCTCTGAGGAAGCGTGACACTTCCCGGATGTATCCGATATAGTCCCTGGAGGTGTCACAGAAGATCTCCGCGGTGAACAGATGGACCCCCATCTCCTTTGCCGCTGCGATGCAGCGTGTGAAGTCAACGTGTCCTTTTCCGTAATCCCTGAAACGATACTCGCCTGGGATGGAATCCTTCAGATGGAGAGATGTGACATACCCTTTTCCGGAGAGCAGATCCTGCACCGCAAGATCCGCGTTCCCGTTAAATGTATTCGTAGTGTTGCCGATATCTCCGTATACCCGGAAGAACGGGGACGGCACTCTCCTGCAGAATCCGACCGCGTCCTGGATGCTTGCGCAGAAGGGCATCTCCGCATTCTCGATGCCCATGATCACGCCGTGGCTGGCACAGATCCCGACCGCGACCGGAAGGTTTTCATAGAAACGCTCTACTGTCTGGGGCGTGGAAGGCTCATCGTAGACATCATAGCCGTTCACAAGCATGACACGGCTTCCGAGATCGACCGCCAGTCTGCATCCCTCGTCAATCACGCGGAATGCTTCGCGGTTTTTCTCCCGGTCAAGCAGGCCGAGCGGCGTTTTGCGAAGAAGGCTCAGGGAGAAAGTGGTAAATGGAACCCCCATCTGCACCGACAAGGCGCGCCATTTTTCTCTCTCCTGCCTGGACCAGTCCAGCCTGGCTGCCCGTTCCTCATTGAGGTCGACGCAGAACTCCACGTGGTCGTATCCGCTGTCCTTCGCCAGCTGCATCTTCTCTTCCAGCGGCATGTCGTCCGGAAGAGCCTTCTCATACATTCCCAGAGAGTATCTGTACATAGTTTTTTCCATCAATGCTCATTTACCGCACTGGTCTCCCGCATCCACTGTCCGAATGTATCGTAAGCTTTGCGGTACTGTGCGAAATACTGCTGATATTTCTTATGGTTCTCCGGATTGGGTTCGATCCGCTTGCTGTAGCGCACCATATGGCTGACAGCTTCCTCAAAGCTGTCGTACACACCGGCGGCGATCGTCGCAAGGATCGCGCTTCCCAGCACGCAGGACTGAGGATCTTCCGGAACATTTACAACAACGTTGGAAACGTCCGCATGGATCTGCATGAAGAGATCACTGTTCGTCGTTCCGCCGCCCATGTAGATCTCATTTACCTCGTATCCGGCTTCGCGGAAGGACTGGAATACATTCTCTGTCCCATAGGCCACGCCTTCCATGATTGCTCTGAACAGATGTCCCTGCGTATGTCCCAGGGAGAGTCCGTAGATATTGCCGCGGATACTGCCGTCCGTATACGGTGTACGGTTGCCCTGCCACCAGTCAAGGACCAGCAGTCCGTCAGAGCCCGGCTCCAGTTTTGCGGCCTGTCTGTTCAGTTCTCCGTAGGCTCCGCCTTCCTTGTCCTTCAGATCACCGCAGAAGTTATTTTTAAACCAGCTGACGATGGATCCGGAAGATGTCTGGCCGCCTTCGACCATGCCGTATTCCTCGCGGATCGCTCCGGGGAACGGTCCGAAGATACCGCTCTTCGAGTATTTGAATACATCGGTCAGTCCGAGGATCAGATGGCTCGATCCGGTGATCAGCGCCACCTTGCCCGGCGAGATCACGCCAAGGCCAAAGCATCCGATGAATGCATCCGGTCCGCCCTGTGCAACGATCGTTTTCTCGCTCAGCCCCAGGAACTGTGCGGTTTCCTTCGTAAGAGTACCAAGCGGTTCTCCCAGGTAATGAATATCCTGTGGGAACTTGTCAAGGACATCGCCC
Organism: uncultured Eubacteriales bacterium; assembly: GCA_900313765.1. GTDB lineage: Bacteria > Bacillota > Clostridia > Lachnospirales > Lachnospiraceae > Porcincola. Next base: position 508 of record OMSN01000078.1, on the reverse strand, counting down.
AGTCCTACTGCTTCATACAGAGACTTCGGGAATCCCCCGTTTCTGGAATCATAGTACCAGCGCGCAGAGATGTTGGACATGCTTGCTGTCCACCTGCCGGTGAGCATGTAGGTGATCCAGTCCGTGCACTCGCAGACTACGTCCGCCGCATCATAGTTCTCCCTCTCATGGCGCTTGAGCCACAGTGCCTTGCAGGGCATCCACTCAGCAGATACGCTGCCATAGCTGTTGAACTTCAGAGCATCGTCTCCGGTTGCCGCGATCTCTTCCGCCTCTTTCGCAGAGCGCACATCCATCCAGATCAGGCAGTCGCGGACAGGGGTTCCGTCCTTTTTGCAGAGCATGACAGAGCAGCAGGTCACATCGTAACCGATCGCTATGATATCCTCTTTGTCAACGCCTGCCATCTCCATGGCAGCCTTCATGCTCTTCTGCAGGCCGTTCCACCAGTCCATGGGGCGCTGTTCCGCCCAGCCCGGATGCTCGTGGAAGGTCTCATATTCCGTTG
>OMSN01000036.1 GCA_900313765.1 uncultured Eubacteriales bacterium | reverse complement strand
AAGAAACGAAGGAAGCAGGGTGGACACTGGACGCCTTCACCTTCGATCTGCACCATGATCCGGCTATGAACCAGGGCAACATCATGACCGAATACGAGGAAAAGTTCTCCGCAAAGGGCAATCCGATCTGCAAACTGATCGAACACCCCGGAATATGAACAGTCGGCAGAAGCTTGTTCAACCATTTTTAAAAATTTTTCGTGGATTTCATGGCGTTCATGCGTATATACTCATGACGAACAGAAAACGTGCCATGCAGATGGCTGTTTCCCTGCATCGGCGGCTTTATATATAGTGCATACCAACGATTTACAAAATGGAGGATTTCTATTATGAAGGATATCGAGAAAATGTTTGCGAACACTGATTTTTCAAAGCATACGGATCTGAAGGACAGACTGAGAAAGCAGCTGTTCCAGTCTGCAGGGTCTTCCAAAGTTACATCCTTCCCGTTCCAGAGCCTCTCTGACGACGATATGGGTCTTGTCAATGCGGCACAGGGAATCTGGCAGGATGATGATCCGGACAAGAAGAACTGATAAACACAGTGCAGAAAATGAAAACGGTGCAGGGAAAGAGGTCCCTGCACCGTTTTTTCGCTGCGGCAGCCATGCTGCAGCACCTGTGTATTATTTTATTTCTGTGATACGGGAGAGCGCTCCAGCATCTCGTACTTATCCTGGAAGATAGCATGGACCCGCTCCCTCGCCCGCTCATCAGTCCCGGCATCCGATTCCTCTTTTTCACCGATCGCCATGTCATAACGGATCAGCGCGTCTGCGATCATATCGCAATAATCAATCAGCTGCTCCTGTGCATAACAGACATCTGTGAAGATAGAGCCTTTGGTTCTCTCCCTTCCTTCCTCATGGATCCTGCGAATAAACCGGCTCTTCGCAATCTCGCCAAGTTTCATGATCTCTTCTCCGTAATATCGAATCGTCTGTGAAACCGCTTTCTTTCTGGTCTTATACCCGTTGATGGTCAGATGCATGATCTCATAGATGGCCGCCCCAAGCACATCCATATCTTTGCGGTCATCTGCAGTCAGCGTAATCTCATCGGATGTCATGGCTTCGGCAAATCCAAGGAGCCGCTGCGCCACTTTCCCCATCCTTCCAAAGGAAGTGTTGGCCATGGAGAGAAGCGAAACGAAAGCTCTGTCCTGTCTGCCGATATCCTTCTCGGAGATCTTCAGCAGGTAATTATCGATCTGATCGTAGTATCTCTGGGTGCGTTCACACAGAATCTGCAGCTGGCCGGACAGTTCCGGATTCTTACGCATGTCAACTGCAGTCAGGAATGCTTCGCCGACCGTCGATGACAGAAGGATCACGGCTCTGTCTGTCTGCTCCAGAGCAATCGCAGGCGTTCCCAGAAGGTTCTCATCCAGCATTGTAAGCACATTAGCCTGTTCCTGAATCTCCCTCTCGCTGAGCGGGATCGTCCGCTTCGCCATGGAAACAATCGCATTGGACAGGGGAAGCCATATGACGCATCCGATCAGATTCACCAGCGTATGGACTACCGGGATTCCGATGCCGCCTACTTCCTGCCCCAGCAGGGAGAATCCAAAAGCATTATTCAGCAGATAGAATATGATCAGGAACGGGATCGTCTTAAGCAGGTTGTAATACAGATTCAGCAGTGCCGTTCTCTTTCCGTTGTTGGAGGCGCCCAGGGAAGAGATCAGCGCGGTTATGCAGGTTCCGACCTGTGCGCCGCAGATCAGCGGAATCGCCATACCGAATGTGATCCCCATGGACAATGCAAATGCCTGCAGGATACCTATGACAGCATCCGAACTCTGGATCAGAAGAGCAAATGCGCAGGCAAACAGGAATCCAAGGACCGGATTGGTAAAGCTGACCAGCGTATTCTGGATGGCCGGCACCTCTCTGAGCGGGGAAACCGCCTGGCTCATGAGATTCATTCCGATCATCATGACAGAGAAACCAAGAAGCACGGATCCAATGGTTTTCTTCTTCTCCGACCGGCAGAACATCGTCATCACAACGCCGATAATCGCAAGAAATGGAGAGAAGAAGCTGGGTTTAATAACCGTCAGGAGGATCGACTCGCCATCGATCGCATTCAGTGACAGCATCCAGGCGGTCGCCGTGGTTCCCAGGTTTGCGCCGATGATCAGCCCCATCGCCCTGGACAGTTCGATAATCCCCGAGTTGACCAGACCAACGGAAAGAACCGTGATCGCCGAGGAAGACTGCACGATCGCAGTCAGAACCGTTCCGAACAGAAATGCAAAAAAACGGTTCTTCGTGATCTTCCCGATCACTCGGTCCAGCGCTCCTCCCGTCAGTGTGGTGAGAGACTCACTCATCATATTCATGCCGGTAAGGAACAGCGCAAGGCCGCCAAGCATGGAAGCAATAATCTTCAGGATCTCCAATGTTGTCATACTTACCCCCTCTTTAGTGAACAGTAAAATCTATCAGCCCTGTTCGCTCTCGGCCGTAACCGCTCCGCTCTCTGCCTCGATGGACTCTGTCACTCCTTTTCCCTGATTGGGATGGAAACCGGAGTACACGACATCCACGCCGAAGACGACAAGAAGCGCGGCGCAGACCGGCACCAGGATCTTCATGCGGATCTGTTCAATGATGTTGTCAACAACCGGTGCCAGCACATAGACAAATGCCATTCCTCCTATGCCGAATACCAGAAGGCCCTCTGCACAGATGCGCCCGTTCAGATTGAGATAGTAGCCGGTATAGTCCCACCATTTGGCTCCGTCATGGAGAACCTCCAGTACCCAGGATGTAAGATACTCAACAATGCCGCACAGGATGATGATGGCAATGAATTCGACGATCGGCTTCCTGCGCAGACGGTACAGCACAGTCAATATCAATATCACGCCGCTGCCGTAGATCGGAAGCCAGGGGCCGTGCAGCACACCTCTGTTGGCAAACTCACCCGTCTGTAACAGATGAAGCGTCACTTCCCAGAGCCATCCGAACATGCAGAACACGAAAAACAGAAGAATGACCGCCGGAATGGAATAATGTCTCATATATCCCAGGTTATCGGTTCTCTTCCTCTTCTGCACCTCTTTGATGGGATACAGTCTGGTGGGATAGGTCTTCCCTTCCAGAGCATTCAGGTATTCTTCTTTTTTCAGGTCGGCCTGCATATGGGTCCGGTATTCTTGTTCCTTCTCATCCAGTGAAGGAACGAGCCCGAACCAGGACTCCAGCCATCCCCAGACACCGCCTCGCTCCTGGATTCCATCCTGTCCGTCTGCCATCTTCTGCACAACATCCTGGTAGGCAGATCTCAGGTCTGCCTCGGATGGCACTTCGAACAGGTAACGGTCATTCAGCCGGTCTGTGCCTTCCATCTCCTGCTCTTTCGCCTGGCAGCGCACGCGCGAAGAGTACTCTGCAAACACTGCTTCCCTGTAGGGATTGTAGAACAGAATGCCAACCAGGCCTCCGGTCGCGATCGACAGCAGCATCCACGGGATCAGGGTGAGTTCCAGCAGAAAGGCTTCCCATTTATGCCCCTTCATCATCCTGGAAGACAGGCGGATCGCTTCTCTCGCGGACAGGTCCGGATTCTCCGCCACCAGGTACGGAACCAGCAGATACGAGTACCGTTTGATCGGATAGCCCACGATCGTCAGCAGCCACAGGTACTTCAGGAACGTGTACAGGGCCATGGACAGTGCAGCTTTCGTGTGCTTCTTGACACGGTACAGAAACATGAACCGGGAAGCGGGGATCTTCTCATAGATTCTGCCTTCTAAAAACAGCCGGCAGCAGACGGCGCGATACACATTGCTGACCAGCAGCCAGAACAGCAGCATGATCGCAAAGCCGAGAATCGCAAGAACGATCACAGCCAGTTTTTTCGAGCCCAGGATCGTATCGATCATCGTCAGCAGGGACAGCAGCAGAGAACCGGATTCAAACTCATTGACTATGGAAGCCAGTACGCCTCTGGAGTGTCCCAGCTGCACATCCCCCACGTAGGTTTCTTTTCCCTGCAGCACCTCAAGGCGGTACCCGACGGCATCAATCGTTCCCTGCCAGTCTCCGTTGATCAGATCATTGAAAACAGAACCGTCTGCGGATCCGCCTGCTCCCATCGCGGGCTGGATCTCCTGCACCGGCTGGGTCTGCTCAGTCCGGATCCTTCTCTGGATCCGGAAGATCTGCGTCGTATTGGCATACTCTGTTCCCAGGATGGCAGCAACCAGGGCTGCGACCACAAAGATCCAGTAATGCTTTCTCAGAGACAGTCTCGCACTTTTCCGGATCTCTTTACGGAGTGTGGTTTCAGTTGTATTGTTCATATCATTCCTCATCTGCAGAAAACAAGGGGTGTGGCTGGTCCATCACCCCTTTACTGCAATGTTCCTGTATTCTTATCCTGACTCTTTGGCGCTCAGACTGCCCTGCTTCTACGCTTCCAGAACACATATCTTAAGGGTCGTCTGTTTTCCGCCCGGGGATGTGACCGTCAGCAGTGCATCTCCCGCAGACACTCCTGTTATCATCCCTTTTTCATTGATCGAGGCAACGGAAGTGTCCGAACTCTCCCAGGTAAACAGACCGATTCCAGTAAGCGGCAGTTTATACACTTCACCGACGAACATCTCCCAGTCCGGTCCCTGCTCTTTCGCAGCAGGCTTCGGAACTTCCACGATATAGGAATCCACCACCTCGTCCGGAAGGACGCTGAGGAGGAACGGCATGTATGTGTACGGCATATGGTTCCGGATGATCACATTGTCCACCGGCCGTTTCACATATGGCTTGAATGTATAGGCATCCGGAAGGAAATCGGTATCCGACTCATAATCGCAGTCCCGATAGTGTTCATACAGCTTCAGGAACCGCGCATACTGCTCCGGATGGTTCAGTTTCATATCCAGTCTGTCATACTGGATGACTCCGCCCGTCTTGTCCAGATTCGGGCCGACTGGCACCTGGGGAACGATGTCCTCATTGCTGTTGAAGCTGAACATCTTCATTCCCTCACCGGTCAGACCGTTCCGGATGTAATTCGGGGTCGCATAGGAATAGCAGAAGATCGAATCCCTTTCCGCCAGGTCGGTGCTCATGATCCCGACCAGGGAAGCGCTCGAAGCACCATAACTGTGGCCAGTAATGAACAGGATCGTATTTTCCTTTGTCAGTTTCTGTGAACTGCAGTAAGCTCTCAGTTCATTTGTTGCATTGATCCCTGCCTGATGGAATCCGCCCGGTTCCGCCTTAGCGTCGGAAATGAAATCCACGATGGAGGAACTTCCGCGATAGACCGCGGCGACAACTGTTTTGCCGTTTACCGTTTCAACACTTCTGCCGAAAGCCATTGCCGGGTGATTGACCTTCTCGGCCGACTCAAAATACTGATGCACGATATTCGTGAATCCAAGCCTGTCGAGGCTGTATTCCACCAGACTCCATGCATGTTTTCCGACTGTCGATTCGATATTGGTGGCCAGGATCAGTCCCATGACCGCCAGATTCATATTCGGCTTATCATTCGGACCTGCCGGATCAAAATCCTGCCAGTTCCATTCCGATATGATATCCGGTGTCATATTATGGAGAAACGGCATCGCGATCCGCTCACCTCTTACTGTATTCTGTACAACTTCCACGGCTTTCTGGACTGTTTCCTGGACCGTGTCCTGTACCGTTTCCTGTACGGTGTCAACTGTTTTCTGCACAGCTTCCTGAATGGTTTCCTGAACCGTACCCTGGACGCTCTCCTTCAGTTCCCGCAGAAAAGGCAGCGCTGCTCTTTTCTCCAGTTCTTCTTTCGGCAGGGCATCTGCCAGATCCTGTAATACAGATAGTTTCCGACTTAACATACGATCTCCTTTCCCGGTATATCCGGAATATCGATTTATTGTTTTGTGCGCTCCTAGTGCTGTATTACTGATATGTCTTCGCACTTTCTATGGTGCTGAGGCACTCCTGCATGATCCCCTCGACATCCGCGCCGTCTATGTCCAGTCCGACGGCTCTGATCAGCTCCACATCCGCTATGCCGTAGAAGTTCTGCGCAAGCGCGCGGACATAGCCGAAGCCGAATTCTTCCGGTACATAGCAGCCTCCTGCTGTCATGACATAGTATAGTTTTTCTGCTCTGCACAAACCCTTCGGAATTCCTTCCGGTGTGTATGTAAACGTGACGCCAAGCACATTGATCTGCTCAAAGTACTGTTTCAGGACGGCTGGGAACGACAGGTCCCAGTACGGTGCAGCGATCACGATCTGATCCGCCTCAGCAAACTGCCGGGCAAGAGAAAAAAGAGGGTCATCGAATGCACCATCTGCAATCAGCCGGTCCCTCTTATTCAGGAATGCTTCATCTATTACGGGGAATGCTATATCAGGCAGATACACTTCCTGCGCCTCTTCCCCGAGCCGGGCCAGAAGGCTGTCAGCCAGCCTTCTGGTTCTCGAGTTCTCCCTTACACAGGAGTTAATAAACAGTATCATCTCTCATCCTCAGAAGCTGATAACTTCCGGCTCCGATGTGAAGGAGCAGATGGTAGCTGTCGCATCCTTCATCCAGAACACCTGTGTGTTCTCATCATCCGCACTGTACATCGCCTTCAGGGACGGCATCTTCTCCAGCATGGCAACCTTTACATCACGGTTGTCATCCTCAACCAGCTCTGCCGCAATGCGGATCCAGCTGCCATTCATGTAAGCACAGATCTCAACAAACGGATTCTCACTGATCTGTTTGGAGACATCCTTGACCTTTCCTGTCTGGATGTACAGCTTTCCTTCATAAAGAAGGATTGTGCCGAAGGGTCTGACCCTGGGCTTGTCTCCATCTACGGTTGCCAGATAATAGGTCTGCGCATCGTTCAGGAAATAATAGACCTTATCGATGCCTTCCGCATTCTCCCTCTTCTCCAGCTCAACCAGCATGGCTGCAGCATGCATCTTCAGGTAAGCAGCCAGATCCGCCAGTGAGATGCCCAGTTCTCTGTTCATGAAGTCTTCCGCCACAAGCAGATTGGCAACACGGACTCCCAGGTTGATGAATCCCAGTTCCACTTCACCGCCAAACGCGACGACCTGTTCCTCTTCACCATCTTCAACCAGGCAGACCGTATCCGGAATCCCGTTTCCGTCAAAATCGTGCAGATAGAGATTATACTCTCCGTTTCCGCTCAGATCGACCGCGATCGTATCGATCTTTCTTCCGACTTTTTCACTGGAAAATGAAACGTCTGCCATGCCGTCGCCGTCCAGATCGAGAGCAATCTCTCTCCATCCGCTGCGAACCAGCATCTTGCTCAGTTCCGGATCATTTTTAATTCTCTTCTTTGCTTCACGGATGCTTATCTTTTTTACTTCCATAGGTGTTTCCTCCCTGATTCAGATGATCAGTCTTTCTTGAACTTCGCCTTGAATCCTGCCCACTCAGCTGACAGTTTCTCTTTCTTCTCGGCTCTCTTCTCCTTGCGGGATGCCTTCTTCTCATCACGAAGCTCCTTGCGGGCCTGACGAGCCATCTCGTCCTCCAGCATACGGGCTTCTTCGACTTCCGCCGCCACATCTGCCGCATCAAAGCGTGCAATGATCGTCTTGAATCCGGACAGTTTCTGATCCAGGATCGCTTCATCCTCTTCGAATACAAGACCAATGATCGCTACTTCGCCTTCCTCTGTCTTCTGCGCGATCTGCTCAAGCAGGGAAACACCTGTCATAGTATCATCTGCATCCAACAGGGAACCGACAAGCAGGCCATAGCTTCCGCCAAGCAGAACGCCGATCGGGCCGCCGAGTACACCGAACAGAGCTCCGACCAGTCCTCCGACTGCGGTGTCATCCGTTGTATGCGCTCCGGAATCATATGCGTCCAGTGTACGCAGTACACCATTCTCCTTCTTTACGAGAACCGCTGCAGATACAAATGATCTGTCATCTCCCGGATACTGCTTCAGCTGTGTCATAGCCTGATATGCTTCGCTCTCAACCTCAAAAAGACTTACCACGATGTTTGTTGCCATTTGCTACTATCTCCTTTCCCAAATAATCATAACCGTCTGTCGGACGGATATTTACCTTTTTAACCAGTGCCTTTGGCCCGGACCGGGCGCAGCACTGTTATTTCTTTCCGATGCTCTTCACCGTATAGATCGCAAGAGCGATGGAGAAGATCAGGCCGATCGCCGAGAGCGCCGGTAATCCGCCGGGTGCTTTCGGAGTAATATCTGCCAGTGCCAGGATACAGGATCCCACAAACAGAATGCAGGCAAACAGTGCCAGGACCACATTCTTGATGGAGTCACCACCCTTGTTCAGCAGTTCTTCATAACCGGTCAGTTCCAGGTTGATCTTCGTCCGGCCTCTGGCAACTCCCTTGAGGACATCCGACGCAAGAGCCGGAATCCTGGCTGCCTTCTTGCTGATCTCCAGGGCATCCTTCCCGATGGAGAGGATCTCCTGTTCCAGATCAAAGCTTGCCTTCGCGCGGTCCATCAGTTTCGATGAGACAATCTCGAACAGATTCAGGGACGGGCACAGCTGCTCGATCACGCCTTCAATGGTTGCCAGAGATCTTACCAGCATCGTGAACCTGCCCGGCAGTTTGATCTGGTGTTTGTCTGCCAGCGTGCAGATCTCTTCAAACAGCCGCGACATGTCCAGATCATCGATGCTTGTCACATTGACATACTGATCCATGAAGATATCCAGATCCTCGATCAGACGGTCTCTGTTGGTCTTGGCAGACGAGGCTCCCAGACTCAGGATCGCGTTCGCGATCGTCTCCACATCCTTCTCCAGTACTGCCAGTACCAGCTGCTGGATGATCTTGATATCACTGTCTGTGATGCGTCCGATCATGCCGAAGTCGATCCATTCCGGCACACCGCTCTCTCTCTGGACCATGAGGTTGCCCTGATGCGGATCCGCATGGAAGGTTCCCACATCCAGCACCTGGTGCACATAGCTGTCCACGATGCTGCGTCCGATCTGCTCTACATCAAAACCATCCTCGATGATCTTATCTCTCTTCGAGACTGAGTATCCATCGACAAAGGACATCGTGAAGATCCGCTCTGTCGTCAGTTCATCGATGACATCCGGGCAGGTGATCTTCGACTCATCCTCGATGACATGTTCCTTAAAGTAACGGGTATTCTGAGCCTCCACGCGGAAGTCCAGTTCTTCCTCCGTCACCTTCTCGAATTCTTCGATCACTTCAACCAGATCCATCTGGTTATCTGCATCCGGATTCTCTCCGACGGTGCTGACGCCTTTTGCCAGCTTCTTCAGCATGACGAAGTCCTCGCGCATCATATCCGCAATAAACGGACGCTGCACCTTCGTCACGACTCTGCGGCCGTCTTTGAGTACACCATAGTGTGCCTGTCCGACAGATGCCGAACCAAGCGGCTCATCACGGAACTCGCTGTAGATCTCATCGATCTTCTTCCCCGTCTCCTGCTCGATCACGGCACGGGCCAGCTTCGGATCCAGTTCCTGCACGTTCTGACGCAGCTTCTCCAGTTCCTTGCAGTAGCTCTCCGGCAGAAGATCCAGACGGCTGGACATGATCTGACCGATCTTGACATACGTCGGTCCCAGATCTTCCAGTGTGGTTCTCAACTCTTCCGGCGTCAGGCCGTTCGCATAGAAGTTGTGCTTCGCAAAGACACCGAAGATCTCGATGCCGCGGCCTTTCTTCTTCCCCTTCTGCTCCAGTTCCTTGAGCGCATCCAGATTACCATCGGCTGCCGCCTGCAGTTCCTGCACCTTCTCCTGGGCATTCTCCTTCAGCTCTCCCGCTTTCTCCTGGACATTCCCCTTCAGCTCTCCCGCTTTTTCCTGGACATTTCCCTTCAGCTCTTCCGCCTTCTCCTGGGCATTCTCCTTCAGTTCTTCCGCCTTCTCTTCCAGCTCCCGGGCAGTCTCCTTCAGCTCTTCCGCCTTCGTCTCCAGCTCCTGAGCCGTTATGTTCTTATTGTCCGGGCTGTTATTCCGGTTCTTATTCTTGTTCTGTTTTTTCGACATCGCTCTATCCCTCCTCTTATACACTCTTGAACGGCCAGGTCATGATCGTCCTGATAATGCTTACCAAAGAGGAAAACAGCATCATACCTCCGATCACCTGCTTCAGCGCAGAGGGAGTATCCCACCACGGATTGACCAGAAGGACCACACCCATCGCGATCGTCAGCACGGACAGGATCGCCAGGAACCACCAGGCAGCCTGTCCCGCACGCCGTGCGTATACAAAGGCGTTGAACAGATCACTGAGGCCCTCAAAGATCAGAAACAGTCCGAACAAAAGACACAAGATCGGAAGAACGTCTCTGCGGTGCACCAGCACGAATAATCCCAGTATGCCGATAAACAGCGAAAAGGTCAGTGTGATATAGTTCATCAGCGTCTTCTTGCTTGCCAGATAGTCCAGGCCCATGACAACTGCCCACACTAAGAGCACATACCCCAGCGCGGAGATCATCATCCCCATATACGAGACTGGACACAGGATCATGACGATGCCGAACGCGATCAAGATGATCGATGTCATGATCCAGGTTCGTTTCATTTTTCCGAGCTCCTGAAAAAGCATTCCAATAATTCCTCCCTTTTACTCTTGATATAAATGATCCCGGCAGATCAAATGGATGCCAAAACTGCCGGGAGTATTTAAAAATAATACCGCTTTATCCGCTCAATATCAAGAACTCCCTGTTCATGTTTTGCTCTGCAGACCACAAAAAAAGCACCGATCCTGCGCCTGAAGCGCAGATGATTCTGTCTGACTGTAACCGCAATTACATCACATGTATTATGTCAGAGTCGGGATCTTCCCCGGCAGTCCCTTGGATGGTGCCTTTGGCAGCTGCAGGTCAGGCATATACCGCACCATGCCCTCTGAAACAGTATAGGGCAGCTGCTCTTCCTTCAATACATCACAGAACAGATCAAGCGGTTTTCTGTCCTTTGTGAGCAGCTGGAAGGTGACGCAGAACTTATCCGGAAGCGCATTCACCTCCAGCATCAGATTACCATCCGTGATGGTGTAGGCGGATCTGACATGTTCCGCCATGCCGCCCCAGTCTGTCCTTCCCACGTAGCTGACCATATAGGTGTCCCGGGCATCGCTGGTGTATATACTGTGTTTCTGGGCGTACTTGATCTTGGCCTTAAGATCGGGCTGGGCGTCGATCCCTTTCCTGGCTTCGACAAGCTGCCGGTACCACTCGAAACTGTTCTCCGGCTGCATCTGGGTGATGATCGCGCCTCGCGCGCGCTGGCTTAACCGTTCTATGGATTCCTGCTCCATCTCCCAGTCGTATTTTACATGGATAAACCTGACATAATCCCGGTAGGACTTGTCGCATCCGATATCTTTCCGATAGTCATCCGCTATTTTTGCCGAAATATGCCAACCATCCTTCTGCTGGAAATAGCGCGCGGACGTTTTCATCATGATGGCGGCCAGAACGGAATTGGGACTTCCATCGATCCTCTTTGCATAATCCATGAAAGCCTTGCTCTCAAGTTCAACCTGATAGTAGTAGACGTCATTTGCAAAGGGATTCAGGAAATAAACGTAATCATCTACGATCCCGAACAGACTGTCTCCTTCTTCGTAGCGCTTCAGAGGATCGTCCGTCGGAAGCTGATCGACATCGGGACAGGCATATTCCGCTTCATCAACCACCGATCCGACCTCTTTCAGGTCAACCGGCGGCGTCATCGGGCCATATTTTTTGGTCATATACTGGTACAGGGTCGTCTTGATCCAGTACATCGCTCCATACGCGCCGCACATGCAGTGCGCCCAGTTGAACCAGATGTCGCTGCCTCTCCAGGTAATCGCGAACAGGTGCTCTGCCACTTCTTCGGATCCGAGCACCAGGCGCTCATCCTTCTCCGGCAGAACTTTGATCTGTCGATCATTGGGAAGAAGAACGTAATTCTCACCCTCATCAAGACCAACCTTAACGGAATAGTATGGGAAACGGGTCATCGCCTCTCTGGCCGCCTGTGTCAGCAGTGCCTCGTCCACTGCCTCATCCAGAGTTATCTTCATGCGGACTGTAAAAGCATTTTTCTTTCTGTATTCATAAAGTAAATAAACATCCGGATTCGTAGCCATTTTATCCCCTTTCTCTATATCCGTTTCGCAAAAATGAGATACGTCTGCTTATCTGTTGTTTCACGATCTGCGTATCGATCGCAGCGTCATATCCGTGAAATGTTCCTTCGGTTTCATTGATCTCCACATCCACTCCCGCCTGTTTCAGTTTTTCAGCATATGCCAGTCCCTCATCATGCAGGCAGTCAAACTCTGCTGTCTCAATATAGGTCCCAGGAAGTGCCGACGGAAGATCACACCACATGGGAGACGCCTTGTCTCTCTTTTCACCGTCTTTGCCGCAGTAGTAATCCCACATGCGCTCATTTGCCCTGGAATCCCAGTTCGGCGTATCCGTAAACAACTTCATGGATTCCGTTTCCATTCTCGCATCCGTGACCGGATATACAAGCATCTGAAGGCAGGGCATCTTCACGTTCTCTTCTTCCCAGCGGTTACAGACCAGCGCCGCAAGCGAAGCGCCTGCGCTGTCCCCTGCAATCCCGATCCGGGTCGGGTCGACACCAAGCTCCCTGGCATGTTCTGTCACATACCGATACAGCGCCATGACATCCTCATAGGCCGCCGGATACGGATACTTCGGCGCCAGATGATAGTGTGGGAAGAAGACTTTGCAGCCGGCTTTCTTCGCATAGATCATGGCGAGCTTCTTCTGATAGGCCGCTGCCTTATAGGCAAAAGCCCCGCCGTGTACGTAGATAAGAGCCGGCGCGTCTGCCTGTGCGTCTGCCATGGAAAAAACCGTCGTCTTTACGGAAAGTTTCTGCGTGCCTTCCGTGACAATCTCCGTTTCCTCCATTCCCTCAGGAGCCTTCGTCCGGCCCCACTCCAGGTCCTGATACAGATTGCCTACCGCTACGATCGCAGGATTAAACGGAAAAGAATTGGCGCTCTTTCTCAGTTCCGGGTCGATCAGTTCTTTATAATTCATTTCTCGAAAAACTCCTTTTTCAGTGTTTTCCTTCCGCAGCCTTAATCAGTTTTCTGATGGAATAGATCGCCAGCGCGATGGAAACGGCAAATCCAGCCAGCGCAAACAGTGAAACACCGTCGATCAGCGGCGGCATCGATGCCGTGTATATCCTGCACGATCCGCTGAAGATCACACACGCAAATATAGCGATCAATACATTTTTGATCACTTCGATCAGAACATGGAACGGCTCCTCGTATCCTGTCAGTTCAAAACTGATCTTCAGCCTGCCCTTCACAAGATTCCGCAGTACGTCCGAAGCAAGTCCGGGCAGTTTTACCGTACGGAGCGTTGTTGCCGCCAGTGATCCCATCGCAGATGTCAGTTTCTCTTTTAAATCAATGCCTTCTTTTGCTCTGGAAAGCAGCTTCTCCTGAAGGAAGCCGAACAGGTCGAGTTCCGGACAGAACATCTCCAGCACGCCTTCCATGGTGACCAGGCTCCGGATCATCATTGTGTATTCCGGAGATACGGCGATGTGATGCTCATTCAGAAGATCCGTCAGTTCGCCCATCAGTTTGCCGACATCAATATCCTTCAGGTTTGTCGCTGACATATACTGGGAGCTGATGCTCTCCAGATCGTCCATCAGACGCGTCTTATTGAGTTTTCCCTTCACCGTCCCCAGTGCGAGGGCAGCATTGGTCATTGCCTCCACATCTTCCTGCACCAGTGCAAAGATCAGGTTCTGGATGGCACTGATGTTTGCCTCAGAGAGCTGTCCGACCATGCCGAAATCGATCCAGTACGGCACACCTCCACTGATCATGATGTTTCCCTGATGCGGATCTCCGTGGAAGAACCCTGCGTCAAGCACCTGATGCAGGTAATTGTTCAGGAGCGCTTTCCCGATCTCCAGACGGTCATACCCCTCTTCCTCCACACGGTCTCTGTGGGAGATGGAGTACCCGTCCACAAAGGTCATCGTGAGGATATGTTTCGAGGTCAGCTCGTCAATGATCCGCGGGCAGGAAACCTGCGACTCATCTTCCAGGCACAGTTTCCGGAACGTTCTGGTATGGTCCGCTTCAATCCTGAAGTCCAGTTCCTCCTCCGTGACCTTCTCCAGTTCATGCAGGATTCCTTTCAGATCAAGAGTCTCCGCCTCGTCATCTCCCTCGGCTGTCGCGTTCACCATTCCGGCAAGTTTGTTCAGAAGAACAAAATCCTCCCGCATCATGTCCGCTATTCCCGGACGCTGCACCTTGGTCACGACCCGTGTTCCGTCAAGAAGTACACCGTAATGTGCCTGGGCGATCGACGCGGAGCCGAGAGGTTCATCGCGGAACTCACTGTACAGCTCTTCGATTCTTTTTCCGGTCTCCTGCTCGATGACTGCCCGCGCGACTTCTGCCTCCAGCGGTTTCACGGTGCTGCGCAGTTTCTCCAGCTCCCTGCAGTAACTCTTCGGAAGCATGTCGGTTCGGCTGGACATGATCTGTCCGATCTTGACATACGTGGGACCGAGATCCTCCAGCGTCGTTCTCAGTTCCTCCGGCGTAAAACCGTTTGTATAAAAGTTATGTTTCGCAAATACACCGAAGATCTCAGCGGAACGTTTTTTATTCTTTTTCGGTTTTTCATTTTTCATGGTTTGTTGATCGGTCATTCTATCTCACTCCCATTATCACGCCGAAATGGCCAGATCCAGAACAGGCTTATCGCATATACCACCGCAGAATAGAAAAGTGTCCCGCCAATCACATATAACACTTTGCGCGGGTCATCTGCCCATGGATTCACAAAAAGGATCGTACCGAACAGCAGCAGCAGGCAGCTTAAGATCACAAGCACCCACCAGCCGCTGCGGCCGGACCGCCGCGCGTATGTCAGGGCATGGTACAGACCATAGCCCCCGAGCAGGATCGGCAATGTCCCGACCAGCCAGTTCAGAAGCGTAAGAAATAACCCGTCTGCAGAGAACAGCAGGACGCCGGCCATTCCGGCCAGCAGTCCCACAAACAGTCGGATATAATGGATCAGCGCTTTGTTGCTCCCGATGAACTCCAGTACCTGAAGGATGGAGAGTACAAGGAAAATGAATCCGAGCCCTTTCCCAAGCAGCGGTACGTAAGATACCGGAATCACAAACATCATCAGTCCCGCGAACATGAGAAGAACGATCAGCATGACCATTTTTCTTTTGAATTTATCCAAACTGTTAAACAGCATTGATTATTCCTTTACCTTTTTGAATTTCTTACCGGTAGAAGCGCCGCCGTCGATCAGGACATCGATTCCGCACAGATAGCCGTTTCTCTCGTCCGCGATCGTAGCGATGGCATAGCCCAGTTCCTGAGCCTTGCCCATCCTGCCTGCGCAGGTGTTATCGATCATCTGTTTCGCGAAATCCGACTGCTCCACTTCCCTGTTGCCCATATCTGTTTCAATCAGGCCCGGGCTTACGGATACCACACGGATCCCTTTCTTCGCATATTCATGTGCACACTTCTGAGCGTACCATACAACGAAGTTCTTACTCATCACATACGCCATACCAGCCTTGTTGTAATCATTGCCGGCCAGTTTTGCCTCGCCGATCATGTGCTTGATGTTGACGCGCGCGGTCGGCGCAGGGGGCTCGGTCCGCGAACCGCAGCCCTCGACGTTGCAACCGCTGCACGCTCCGCCGCAGTCGAGTTGTTCGTTCTCTGCCATGGTAGTCCTCTCTCTATGTTTTGAACGGTGAGGATGATAGCACAGCAACCCGAAAAACGAGCGTGCTGCCTGATGTTTCACCATATCTTGGAAACCGTTTGCCCAGCGGTTTTGTAGGAACAAGGGTCTGAAATGGGCGAGCAAGGCAGTGGAGCGGGGAAGGCGCAGGGCACGACGCAATAGCGCTGAAAGCTGAGAAAGCTGCCGACCTAAAGCCAACCCGCGTGACGAAAACGACGACTATAAAATCTGCGAGCTGCCATTTTAGTTGACATAGTCTTATAATGAGCGCAGTTGACTCGG
>OMSN01000063.1 GCA_900313765.1 uncultured Eubacteriales bacterium | reverse complement strand
GCGTTCTGCCGGAAAACTGCGTCCTGACCAACGGCTCAGGCGCCTATTCCCTGTCCGTCGGCGAACACATGCTGGCGATGACATTTGCCCTGATCCGCAACTTCCCGCAGTACAAGGCCAACCAGGTCGAGCATGTCTGGAAGGACGAAGGCAGGATCATCTCCGTCGAAGGCGCGACGGTCGCGGTCCTGGGCATGGGCGACATCGGAAGCTTCTATGCCAGAAAAATGAACGCTCTTGGCGCGCGTGTCATTGGTGTGCGCCGCCACGAACACCCGAAGCCGGATTACGTAGAGGAGCAGGCGACCTTCGAGCAGCTCGATGAAGTCCTTCCGAAGGCAGACATCGTAGCGATGGTCCTTCCGGGCGGAGAGGAGACCAGGCACCTGATCAACGACAGGACCCTGGCCCTGATGAAGGAAGGCAGCTTCATCCTGAACGTAGGACGCGGAAGCTCGATCGACCAGGAAGCCCTGTGCAGAGCCCTGGAGAGCGGGCATATCCAGGGAGCAGCCCTGGACGTGACAGACCCGGAGCCGCTTCCGGCAGATCACCCGCTGTGGAGCTGCAGAAACGTCCTGATCACTCCCCACGTCGCCGGCTGGTGGCACCTGCGCGAGACCTTCAACCGGGTCGTCCGCATCTTCGGCACCAACCTGAAACACTTCGTGAACGGCGAAGCCCTGGAGAACATCGTGAACCGGAATCTGGGATACTAATCGTCGCTTTTGACTCTGTACCGGATTTGGTTTATGTGCTTTAATAGAACTGTGTAACCCGGTGGAGAAGCAGCTGGAGTGCCGGGTACATTAAGGGAAAGGAGGTCATGGAGTATGACCACAATTGAGTTGCAGAAGATGGCGAACGAAGTTCGCAAAGGCATCGTGACAGCCGTTCACAGTGCCAAAGCCGGACATCCGGGCGGATCACTCTCCGCTGCAGATGTCGTAACCTACCTTTATTTTGCAGAAATGAACATTGATCCGAAGGATCCTAAGAAGCCGGATCGTGATCGTTTCGTCCTGTCCAAAGGCCATGTGGCACCGCTGCTGTACAGCGTGCTGGCGCACAGAGGATATTTCCCGGTAGAGGATCTTCCGACCCTGCGTCACCTGGGTTCCTATCTGCAGGGCCACCCCTGCATGAACGAGACACCGGGCGTTGACATGAGTTCCGGATCTCTGGGCCAGGGCATCAGCGCAGCAGTCGGCATGGCACTGTCCGCAAAACTGACAGGCGAGAGCTGGAAGACCTACACCCTGCTCGGCGACGGCGAGATCCAAGAAGGCCAGGTCTGGGAAGCATCCATGTTCGCAGGCGCACACAAGCTGGACAACCTCGTAGTGATCGTCGACAACAACAACCTCCAGATCGACGGCGCGATCGACGAAGTCTGCTCCCCGTATCCGATCGACAAGAAGTTCGAAGCATTCAACTTCCACGTGATCAACGTTGCGGATGGAAATGACATGGCTCAGATCGAGGCTGCGTTCCAGGAAGCACATGGCGTCACAGGCATGCCGGTGGCGATCATCATCAAGACAGTCAAGGGCAAGGGCGTATCCTTCATGGAGAACCAGGCCGGATGGCACGGCAAAGCTCCGAACGACGAGCAGTATGCAGTCGCTATGGAAGATCTGAAGAAAGTGGGGGATGCATTATGTCAGAAGTAAAGAAGATCGCTACCAGACAGTCCTACGGCAATGCCCTGGTTGAGCTGGGAAATGAACATGAGAATCTTTATGTCCTCGATGCGGATCTGGCCGGAGCGACCCAGACCGGAATGTTCAAGAAAGCATTTCCGGACCGCTTCATCGACTGCGGAATCGCAGAATCCAACATGATCAGCATCGCAGCCGGCATGGCAACCACAGGCAAGATCGTCTTCGCATCTTCATTTGCCATGTTCGCAGCAGGCCGCGCATTCGAGCAGGTCCGCAACGCAGTCGGATATCCGCATCTGAATGTCAAGATCGGTGCGACCCACGCATCCATCTCCGTCGGTGAAGACGGCGCGACCCATCAGTGCAACGAAGACATCGCACTCATGAGAACCATCCCGGGCATGGTCATCATCAACCCGGCAGATGATATCGAAGCAAGAGCAGCAGTCCGCGCAGCATACGAATACGTCGGACCGGTCTACCTGAGATTCGGAAGATTCGCAGTCCCGGTCATCAACGACAACCCGGACTACAAGTTCGAGATCGGCAAAGGCATCCTGATGAAGGAAGGAACCGACCTTACCATCGTCGCAACCGGACTGTGCGTCGCATCCGCACTGGAAGCAGCGCAGAAGCTCGCAGCAGACGGCGTCAACGCAGAAGTCATCAACATCCACACCATCAAGCCGATCGACGCAGACATCATCGTCAAGAGCGCAGCCAAGACCAGCAAAGTCGTCACCATCGAAGAGCACTCCGTGATCGGCGGCCTGGGCGGAGCAGTCGCAGAAGTCCTCGGCGAGAAGCAGCCGACCCTGATGAAACGCATCGGCGTCTACGACAGATACGGCGAGTCCGGCTCCGCAGGCGCACTGCTCGAGAAATACCAGCTCGACGGCAAAGGCGTCTACGCCCAGATCAAAGACTTCCTGGGATAATCTCGCAGGGAAATGAAATGACAAAAGGGCAGTCGCACTGATGTGCGATTGCCCTTTTTTTATTTCCCCTTCCGGATCATCCGATCCTGCCACCAGGCTCCGACCGCAACCCGCAGGCTCCTCGGCAGCAACGTAAGGAAGAAGGTTCCAACCGCAGTGCCGATCCCGGGGATCACGTACAGACGCCCGGCCTGCATAGCCCTGTAGCCTGCCATGGCCACCTTCGCCGGATCAGCCGCAATGGCCGGATAGGACTTGCCTGCATTCACCGCCCAGTTCGTGCTCACCGGCCCCGGGCACAGGGCAGTGACACTCACGCCGGTACCGCGAAGCTCCCCCTTCATCGCCTCCGTCAGCGACATCACGAAAGCCTTGGACGGCCCGTAGATATTAAAATGCGGATCGGGGAAGAATGCGGTGGTGGAGGAGACATTCAGGATCTTCCCGTGCCCCTGCCGCACCATGTCCGCGCCGATCAGCCTGCACAGCATGGCGTAGGACGTGACATCCAGATGCAGCAGCGCCTTAAGAACCGCCGGATCGATATCCACCGTATCCGCAGCCTTACCGGCCCCTGCATTGTTGACGAACTGATCGATATTGCGACCCAGCGCCCTGACATCCTCATAGAGCTGCTGCGCGCCATCATCCGTCGAAAGATCCGCACGGATCACATCGATATGTATAGATCTGTCAATGGAAAGCTCCGAGGCAATCTCACGCAGCTTCTCCTCAGACCTTGCGGTGAGGATCAGATCACACCCGCGGGACGCAAAGATCCTGGCGAATTCCAGCCCCAGACCGCTGGAGGCACCCGTGATCAAAACCGTATCCGCCATATACCAACCCCCGACTTACAGATCCATCATCAAACCCGTCCGCGTCAAAATGATTCGTCCTGAACATCAACCGTTATATGTATAGCTCCACGCAGCCTGGATCTCAGAACTCAGATCCTCCCACGGCCACGTCCTGGAACAGTTCTCCAGATTGTTCGGGTCATTCAGGATGAAGTTTCCATTCTCATCCATCCCTGCCAGGATCATGAAATGCCCGACCGCCGAGAATTTGCCGATGCCGACATTGATCAATACCGGATGACCCGCATTGAGCTCAGCAGTGATCGTATACTGATCCGGACTGATCTTCTGACACGAGATCGGGTGATTGGGAAATGCATTTGTCACAATGTCCCACGAAGTCCCGGAACCAGGCACCCAGTAACCGGCACTCTCCGCATACTGGCACATCTGCCACGGATTGATCGACTCATCACCCGTCAGACCAAAACCAATCATCGCCATACAAGTCGGCGCACATGCAGTCAGAGCCGCCGGGCCGCCGCCATACCAGTTAAACGCCCATCTGTAGTCCCACTGCATGATGAGCGGCACCAGGCCTGTCACCCCATCACCAAGAGGCGGGATCGCCTTATTGCGCTCCTCATCCGTATACTCAAAAGATTCCGGCGATTCACCACCCTTCGCACGCACATACAGGAAATGAATCACATTCGGATTCCCCTCCGCATGCGGGATGACATAAGGCATATAACTGCCCGCCAGATTCACCTTGACCCACTCATATTCATCCGCAACCATCTCATTGGTCAGAATACTGTGAGCCCCCAGGACCGTCACCATCTCATCGGCAGGAAGAATCTCCGACGCACCCATCTCAATCCCACTCACATCACTTCCACCGGCACCCTCCACAGAGCCAGCATCATCCGCAGATTCCGCCCCAGCCAGCGCCACATCTGTCGCATAGACACACCCAGCCCCATTCACAAGCACAGAGCAGGAGAGCGCACCAGCCACCAGCAGATTCAAAACATTCTTCTTCATATAAACACCGTGATCCCATCAACACATGATAAACATGGAAAGTTTCATCAACACATCCTGCATAGTATAACATGTCAGCCACAGACAATAAAAGGGGTCAGACCCCTTTCTCTTTTTGTCAAGTCTGAGCGGCGGGTCAGACGTCCACTTACAGGCGAATCTGACCCGAAGAAACCACGAATCGACTGCAGGCGCGGGTCAGAATGGCAAGTTAGGCCACGTCAGACCCGCGTCAAATTTTATCAAGTCTGAGCGGCGGGTCAGACATCCACTTTCAGGCGGATCTGGCCCGAAGAAACCACGAATCGACCACAGGCGCGGGTCAGAATGGCAAGTTAGGCCACGTCAGACCCGCGTCAAACTTTATCAAGTCTGAGCGGCGGGTCAGAAGCTCGCTTTCTCCCTTTCCTCTTTACTTTTAATCGCCCCATAGGTAGAATATTTTATATTGCTGTGATCGCTATGCATATATATGCCTGCAGGCGATCACCACAAGAAGAGGAGTGTGAGAAATATCATGAAACCGTATGCAGAACTTACCAAAGAGGAACTGACTGAGATTCGCACACAGCTGAGAGCTGAGTATAAGAAGATACAGAACAAGGATCTGAACCTGAACATGGCCAGGGGCAAGCCCTGCGTAGAGCAGCTGGATCTGTCCATGGGTATGATGGATGTGCTGAATTCAGATTCCGACCTTCGCTGCGAAGATGGCGCGGACTGCCGCAATTACGGCGTTCTTGCGGGCATCCCGGAAGCGCTGGAACTGATGAGCGACATGATGGAAGTCCCGAAGGACCACCTGATCATCTACGGCAACAGTTCCCTGAATATCATGTACGACCAGATCGCCAGATCCTTCACCCACGGCGTCATGGGCAGCACGCCCTGGTGCAAACTGGACAAGGTGAAGTTCCTGTGCGTCGTACCGGGTTACGACCGGCACTTCCGCATCACCCAGTACTTTGGCATCGAAAATGTCCCTGTCCCCATGCTTGAGACCGGCCCGGATATGGACATGGTTGAGAAACTGGTTTCCGAAGATGAGAGCATCAAGGGAATCTGGTGCGTGCCGAAATACTCCAACCCGACTGGCAATTCCTATTCGGATGAGACGGTGCGCCGCTTCGCGCGCCTGAAACCCGCTGCGAAGGACTTCCGCATCTACTGGGACAACGCCTACACCGTGCATCATCTGTACGATATTGATCAGGATACGATCATCGAGATCCTGGCCGAGTGCAAGAGAGCCGGCAATCCGGATCTGGTATATAAGTTCGCGTCGACCTCGAAGGTCACGTTCCCGGGCAGCGGCATCGCAGCTCTGGCATCATCCCTGAATAACCTTGAGGACATCAAGAACCAGCTCGGCGTGCAGACGATCGGCCACGACAAGGTCAACCAGCTGCGCCACGTCCGCTTCTTCAAGGACATCCACGGCCTGGTGGAGCACATGAGGAAACACGCAGACATCCTGCGCCCGAAGTTTGAGGCAGTGGAGAGCATCCTGGAAGAGGAACTGGGAGGCCTCGGGATCGCCAGATGGACCAACCCGAAAGGCGGATACTTCATTTCCTTCGACACCATGGATGGCTGCGCGAAAGAAGTTGTCCTGAAATGTGCCAAAGCCGGCGTCGCCATGACGCCTGCCGGTGCGACCTGGCCGGGCGGAAATGACCCGCATGACAGCAATATCCGTATTGCTCCGTCCTTCCCGCCGATCGAGGATCTGAAGACAGCAACCAGACTGCTTGCTCTGTGCACGAAACTGACATCCGTCGAAAAACTGCTGGAGACAGCAGAGTAAAGACAACACCGGCAGCACCGGATAGAAGACCGGCAGCACCGGATACAACACCGGCATCTCAGGAGACTACAGTATCTCAGGAGGTATCAATATGCGGGGAAAAGGAAAAGGGCAGGCGCCCGGGGCACCGGCGCCGCAGAAGAACCAGATCATCATCAGCTGGAGAACATGCACCCGCCTGATGGTGTCCATCTTCGTGCTCTATCTGTGCGTCACATGCTGGAGACCGATCGCCAGCCTCATCTGGCATATGGTGAGCGCGGCAGCACCCCTGTTTCTGGGATTTGCGATCGCATATGTGGTCAACATACTGATGATGCGGTATGAAAAATGGTATTTCCCCCACAGCACGAGGGCGCTGGTTAAAAAGACCCGCCGCGCAGTGTGCCTGATCGGCGCGATCGCGACCCTGCTCGGCGCGGTGGTAGTCCTGCTCCTGATCATCATTCCGCAGCTTGTCAACGCGATCACGGTCATCACGAAGAAGGTGCCGGCGCTGCTGACATCCCTGTCCAACAACCCCGAGATCATGGGAATGCTCCCGGAGACGATCCAGGACGCCATCCATGAGCTGGATTACAACAAACTGATCACCGGAATCATGAACTTCCTGACCAACGGAGCGACACCGACCGATTCGACATTTGCCGCCGTCGCAGGCAAGAACCTGACGGGGATGATCGGATCCTTCTCATCCGTCTTCATGACAGCGCTCCTTGGCTTCATTTTCTCCATCTACATCCTGACGGGGAAGGAGAAGCTGAAAGGACAGTTCCAGAGACTGGCAGGAGCGTATTTCGGAGAATCCTGGCTGAGCAAGTCCGGCCCGGTCCTTGTTGTGGCAAATGAATGTTTCCACAATTATATCGTGGGTCAGGTGACGGAAGCCATCATCATCGGCGTGCTGTGCGCCGCAGGCATGTGGCTGCTGCGGCTGCCCTACGCAGCGATGGTCGGAACCGTAGTAGGCTTCACCGCCCTGATCCCGGTCTTCGGCTGCTATCTTGGCGCAGCCGTCGGCGCACTGATGTGCCTGGCCGTCAGCCCGTGGAAGGCAGTGATCTTCCTGATCTTCATCTTCGTACTGCAGCAGCTCGAAGGCAATCTGATCTATCCCAGAGTCGTCGGGACCTCCCTGGGACTGCCCGGAATCTGGGTACTGGCAGCCGTCACAGTGGGCGGCGGCATCGGCGGCATAGCCGGCATGCTCTTCTCCGTACCACTGGCAGCAACCATCTACAAACTGATCGGAATCAACGTACATAGACGGGAAACCGAAGGCATCGGAAGAACAGCCGCCGACATGGTCGGCCGCATCAAAGACGAGGAAAGCGAATGACAGCAGCACAGTGGCTTAAAGAGCTTAACTTACCGGCAGAGGACCAGAACCTGGCAACCTCTGCCGTGGTTTATATCAAAAAAGGCGCAGGCAGAAGCCTCAAAGCAGGCGGCCAGTGGATCTACGATAACGAGATTGACAGGGTAGAGGCAGGTGTGTCCGGTGCAAATGAACAACCGGAAGATGCTGCCTGCCAGGACGGTGACATCATCCGTGTCCTGGATTTCGATGGCTTCCCGCTGGGGTATGGTTTCATCAACTCCCACTCGAAGATCCGCATCCGCATGCTGACCCGCTACCAGACAGAGCCGGTCTCTCCGGCCCTGATCCGCAGGAGAGTGCGCGACGCCTGGGCATACCGCAAGGCCGTCATGGGAGCAGACATTAACAGCTGCAGAGTGATCTTCGGAGAGGCGGACTTCCTGCCCGGGATCACCGTTGACAAGTTCGAAGACGTG
>OMSN01000047.1 GCA_900313765.1 uncultured Eubacteriales bacterium | reverse complement strand
TGTGATAGTAAATGCACTCAACCCGGCAGTGACCAGCTCCGTGCAGTGGTTTGAACGCACGCTGGATGACTCGGCGAACCGCCGCCTGTCCATTGCGGAAGGGTTCCTTGCAGTCGATGGTATTCTGGATCTGTGCATGAATGTCACAGACGGGCTGAAGGTATATCCGAAGGTGATCGAGAAGAGACTGCGCAGTGAACTGCCCTTTATGGCGACGGAAAACATCATGATGGATGCAGTCAAGGCAGGCGGAGACCGGCAGGAACTGCACGAGAAGATCCGCACACTGTCCATGGAGGCCGGCAGGATGGTCAAGGAAGAGGGGAAGGACAACAACCTTCTGCAGCTGATCGCCGAAGATCCGGACTTCCCGATGGAACTGGAAGAACTGGAGAAGACCATGGAGCCTTCCAGATACGTCGGCAGGGCTCCGTATCAGGTTACGAAGTATCTGAACGAGGTGATCGGTCCGATGCTTGAGGAAAATAAAGAGGAACTGGGAGTTACCGCTCAGATCAGCGTGTAAACGGACATAGTCAGATGAACCAAAGTTCAGTCAGGAGGTTAGCATGGTACAGGCAGTAGTAGGTGCGAACTGGGGAGATGAAGGAAAAGGAAAGATCGTAGATACGCTTGCGGAGCAGGCTGACATTGTCGTCCGCTATCAGGGCGGGGCCAATGCAGGTCATACCATCGTGAACAAATACGGAAAGTTTGCGCTGCATACGCTTCCCAGCGGTGTCTGCCATCCGGAGTGCGTCAACGTACTGGGAAATGGCGTTGCACTGAATATTCCGCTGGTAGTCAAAGAGATCCAGGAACTGGTCTCAAGAGGAGTGCCCGAGCCGACGGTCCTGATCTCCGCTTTGACGCATACGAAGAAGAGCGCCTTGCGGGCAAGAGCTTCGGATCCACCAAGTCCGGCATCGCTCCGTTCTTCTCAGACAAGTATGCCAAGATCGGCTTCCAGGTATCAGAACTGTTTGATGATGAGATCCTCGAAGAGAAGGCAGAGCGCATCTGCACACTGAAAAATGTGATGCTTGAGCATCTGTATCACAAACCGCTTCTTACTAAAGAAGACCTGATGAAGGAACTTCATGAGTACCGCGATATGGTGAAGCCCTATGTGGCGGATACCGCTACCTTCCTGCAGAACGCAGTTAAAGAAGGCAAGACCATTCTTCTTGAGGGACAGCTGGGAACCATGAAGGATCCGGATCACGGAATCTATCCGATGGTCACCTCTTCCCCGACACTGGCAGGCTACGGCACCATTGGCGGGCGCAGGCGTTCCGCCCTATTCGATCAAGAAGGTCGTAACGGTCACCAAGGCGTATTCATCAGCGGTAGGTGCCGGTGAGTTCGTGTCAGAGATCTTCGGAGATGAGGCAGAGGAACTGAGAAGACGTGGTGGAGACGGCGGAGAGTACGGAGCAACCACAGGCCGCCCGAGAAGAGTCGGCTGGTACGATGTCGTTGCTTCCCGGTATGGCTGCCGCCTGCAGGGTGCGACGGATATCGCGCTCACCGTGGTAGACTGCCTGAGCTATCTGGACGAGATCCCGGTCTGCATCGCCTATGACATCGACGGACAGCAGACGGTTGATTTCCCGACCACATCCTCGCTGAAGAAGGCGAAGCCGGTATGGACCACACTTCCGGGCTGGAAATGTGACATCCGCGGCATCCGGACCTATGAGGAACTGCCGGAGAACTGCCGGAAATATATCGAATTCATCGAAGAGCGGATCGGATTTCCGATCACCATGGTCTCCAACGGACCGGGCCGTGATGACATCATCTACAGGGAGAGTGCTCTGAAGAACGAACAGGTGTAAATGAACCGCCGGATACCGCATCGTCGGTATCCGGTTTTGGGTTATTACAGGGAGTGGATAATTATGAAAATACTGTTGCTTGCAGGCGCAGCGCTGGTCATACAGCTGTTTTTATTTCTGTGTACCGGATCTGTCGTCATGCGTGTAAGAGGGAAAGCGGAGTATTCGCTGAGCAGCGCCCTGCTGATGGGGTATTTTGCCTATTTCGGCATCTTTGAAGTGATCTGTCTTCTGTGTGAGGTGACGCTGATCCCGCTGCGTACACTGGCGCTCATCATGGCGATATTTGCGGCAGGAGCGATCCTGCTGGGACTGTACTGCGGCTACCGGAGCTGGATACAGACCGTGAATTCTCTGCGCTACCGCCTGAAACTGCACGGACCTGTCGTGATCCTGGTGCTGCTGGCACTCGCTGCCACCGTTGTGTTTGTGCTGCTCTATTCCGATGCGTCTGCAGACTCCGGCTGGTATGTGGGAACTTCCGCAACCGCCCTTGCAACCAATACGATCGGCAGATTTGACCCATCCACCGGAGAGAGGATCGTCCGGTTCCAGGCAAGGTATGCGCTGAGCTGCTATCCATTTCACAATGCAGTGATCAGCTACCTGATCAAGGGACTTCCCGTCATGGTTCAGGCGAGAAGTGTCATGAGTGCCATCAATGTGCTGATCAGCTTCATCGCAGTCTATTATCTCGGCCGCGTTCTGTTTTCTGACAGGGAGTCCGGCCAGGGCAAGGTGCGTTCCATCAAGGACAGACCGGGAAGCATCACCCGCCGCAGGGCGGATCTGTTCGTGATCGCAGTGTTCTTCCTGAACGTATTCAGTTCTACCATCTACCTGCCCGGGATCTTTCTGTTTGACAGGTCCTATGAAGGGAAGTCACTGATCCTGAATGTGGTGCTGGTAACAGTGCTTGCCATCTGTATCCTTCTGTGGAAGGAAGAGGAAGAAGATACATTTCCTTTCCGGACCATGTTCTGGGTGACGGCGGCAGGTGTGTGTTTCTCCGCCAGCAGCCTCATGGCGCTGGTTCTGGCATTTACCGCCATCGTCCCGTTGATTGCGATCCGGAGCAAATGGCGCCTGCTGCCGGGACTGTTTCTGGGGAATGTCCCCATCATTGCCTGGGCGGCTGTCTACTACATGATGCAGCATGGGATGATCGTGCTGAGAACCTGGAGGTGAGCAGATGGGAGGAGTGACAGTAAGAGAATACGGACTCTCATTTGTCGGAGTCTGTCTGAAACATTACATCGGGAAGAGCTGGCCGACCCTGGTCATCTTTCTTGCCGGTATCGTAGTCAGTGTCATTCTGAGCCTGCGGAAAAAACCGGTAGAGAATCCCCTGGAAGTGGTGACCGTAGACGGCAAAGACCGGAATATGAAATACGGAGAAGGTGACTATGAAGAAGCGCCGGATGGCAATGGCAGTACATGGACGTTTCTGTCCGTAATTCTCCTGTGCGCTGTGACGGTATACAATCCGTTTCTGGTCCGGATCCTGATCCCAAAACTGGGCATGACAGCGGTCTATTACCGCTTCTTCTGGGTGATGCCCATTACCTTCGGTGCGGCATACTATCTCACAAAGGCCGTATCGGTGATCCGCAAACCTCTGATCCGGGCGATCGTCAGCCTGGCCATGGCAGCCGCGCTCGCAGTGCTGATCCCGGTCAACCCGGGCCTTACGAACCTGACACTTCCGACGAATGTCTATAAAGTGAACGGAGCGATTCCGGTCCTGTGCGATGCGATCCACGCAGACTTTGAGACGACACAGACGTATCAGAAGGCTGCTGCGCGGAGCGAGAAAGTGACTGACCGCAATTCAGGAAAATGGCTCAAGCGGCAGTCAAGGACATACCCGCTGTGTGTATTCCCCTATGAGCTTGAATTCGCAGTGCGCCAGTATGATCCGACGGTCCGCCTTCTCTTCAACCGGAACCTGCGGCTCTTCTATGAAGGAAACCGCACGACAGGGATCACCTATGATGAGAGCAAGAAGCGTTATCAGAGAAGAGCACTGATCCTGGATGCCATGTACGGACGAAATGAAGAGGTTACGACAGAGGACTTCCAGACAGCCATGGAGAAGACGAAAACAAAATATCTGATCGTCGAGGAACATCTGGCAAACGGAGGGTTCCTCGTGCAGGCAGGCTGCAGACAGGTCAGCGTGGTTGCAGGGTATACGATCTTCCGTTACGGAGACTGATACGGAAACTGAAAACCCGGTCAAGACACATACAGTGTTTTGACCGGGCTTATTCATGCTCAGTTCTTTTTCTGATTATCAGGATGCTTATCCTGAGCTGCCTTGCGGAATTCCTCCTCCACCGGTTTGCCGGAGATGACTCTCCCAATCAGAAGGATCCCATAGATCAGCACCGGAACCAGAACAGAGAGAACAATAAATGCAGTGAGCAGTTTCTGTGAAGCTCCGGACACTGCGATGACTAAAGTCGCGATCCAGATCCCGGCGACAAGAATCGCACCTGCCAGAGCTATAACCCGTTTTAATGTATTCATGGAACTTGTCCTTTCACCTGCCATAGAATGGTCGTTTTTAATAGCGACAGTGTACCATAACTTGAATCCGGAGGAAAGATACGATATACTAGGCAGTGCCCTTTTTGAACAGGGGACATGATCAAAGAATAAGAATAAGAGGTATAACAAAATGGCATTACTTGAAGAGTGGAGAGCATACGCTTACGATCAACAGGCGGATCAGAACAAGATGCAGGCATTCTGGGCGGATTATTTCCAGAAAGAGAAGGGCGTCTATGAACAGCTGCTGGAGAATCCTGACGAGGAAGTCCGCGGAACCGTGAAAGAGCTTGCTGAGAAGTACGGGCTGGATATCCAGACCATGGTTGGATTCCTGGACGGAATCAATGATTCCCTGAAAGAGAAGAATCCGATCGAGACCATGGATGAGGATACTGAAGTGTCGCTCGCTTTCGACAAAGAGATGCTCTATAAGAATATGGTCGACGCCAAGGCAGACTGGCTGTACAACCTTCCCCAGTGGGAGAAGATCTACGATGAGGAAACCAGGAAGCAGTTCTATCTGGAAGCCAAGAAGATGAATACCATCATCAAGCCGAAGAAGATCGGACGCAACGAGCCGTGTCCGTGCGGAAGCGGCAAGAAGTACAAACAGTGCCATGGCCGTACCAGGGAACTGGAGGCTGAACTTCAGGAGATGCTTGCACAGCAGGCACAGGAATAAGAACAGTCTGTACGTATAAGAGAAATGAATGAGGAGGGAGGTGACCCATGGACATGATCACTTTGATCGTGGGAGGAGCCTGCCTCCTTTATTATGCTCTGATCGCCGTGTATGCGGGAGCGGATGTGAATTTCGGCTGGTTCTGGATCGCTCTGGGATGTGCGTTTCTGGTGGTTCATTTTGCCTCAAGATCACCCGTGCGCGTGATTCGTATCGGTGCGGGAGCACTCCTGTGCATCCTTGCCGCAGGACTGCTGATCCTTGCTGTCCAGAGCGCGCAGGTGATCGCGGGGATGAGTCAGAAAGACACTGGCGGAACTGATCATGTCATCGTGCTTGGAGCTGAGGTGAAAGGAACCAGACCATCCAGATCGCTTCTGATGCGTCTACAGAAGGCAGAGGAATACGCGAAGGAGAATCCGGATACGACCCTGATCCTCTCAGGAGGGCAGGGAAGCGGTGAGGACATCTCCGAAGCCCAGTGCATGTACGAATATCTGACCACAAGAGGGATCCCCGGGGAGCGCCTGATCCTGGAGGGCCGTTCCACGAACACCAGGGAGAATCTGCGATTCTCAGACGAACTGACCGGCTGCAGCACCAGCAGGTGCGGGATCCTGTCCAACAGCTTCCATATCTGCCGCGCACTGCTGCTGGCAAGGAAAGCGGGATACAGCGATCCGGTGGGAATCCCGGCCCGTTCTGACCCTGTTCTGCAGGTACATCTGGTCGTGCGGGAGGCAGCGGCACTGACAGTCGGGAAGCTGAGAGGAGAGTTCTGATCCGGGATTAAGAGACTGTAGAGCGGAAAGGCAGGAATGGGATCCATGAATAAATGCAAGTACGATTTCACTTCCATCATGGATCGCAGAGGCAGGGATGCCTATGCGGTGGATGGACTGGGACAGAACCGGTGGCAGATTGAGCCGTGTCCGCCGAAGAATGGGTTTGACTTTATACCCATGTGGGTCGCGGATATGAATTTTCCGACCTGTCCTGCAGTGACGGATGCGATCATCGAGAGAGCGAAGCATCCTGCCTTCGGGTATTTCGAGATATCGGATGCCTATTATGATTCGATCATTCGCTGGCGCCAGGGGGCGCCCTGGGACGGCGAAGGCTCCCGGCCCCATGCGCAGCTGGAGCGTAAACAGATCGGTTATGAAAACGGTGTGCATGGATTTGTCACCAGTGCAGTCCGCGTGATGACGCAGCCGGGGGAAAAGATACTGCTTCACAGTCCGAATTATGTAGGATTCAGGAGTGATACCTGGGCGCAGGGACGCGAGTGTGTTTTCAGTCCTCTGAAGATGGATGAAGAGGGAATCTGGCGCATGGACCTTGCGGACATGGCGCGTCAGATTGAGGAAAATGATATTCATGTGATGATCTTCTGTTCGCCGCAGAATCCTTCCGGAAGAGTCTGGGAGAGATGGGAACTGGAAGAGATGATGAAGATGCTGGAAGCGCATCATGTAGACGTGATCTGTGATGAGATATGGGCAGACCTCACATTTGAAGGCCATCCCCACACGCCCCTTCAGGATGTGAGCCCCTATGCAAGAGAGCATGTGCTGGCCGCCTATGCACCAAGCAAGACCTTCAACATCGCAGGATTGATCGGAAGTTATCACATTATCTACAATGAAGAGCTGCGCAGAAAGGTGACACAGCAGGGATCACTCACGAATTACAATGAGATCAATGTGCTGTCGATGCATGCGCTGATCGGCGGTTATTCCGCAGAGGGAAGAGAGTGGCTGCAGGAACTGAATCGTACTCTGGAAGAGAACGGTTCCTTTGCTCTGGATTTTATTCGGAGAGAGTTCCCGGGAATCACGGTGGCAAGACCTCAGGGTACCTATATGATGTGGCTTGACCTGTCCGATTATCTTGCAGGATCCGGAAGGACACTGGAGGAAGTGCTTCATGCAGGCTGGGACGTGGGTGTTGGCTGGCAGAGCGGTGTTCATTTTGAAGGTCCGTCCCACATCAGGCTGAATCTGGCTTCGCCTCTTTCCAGGATACAGGAAGCATTCCGGCGCATGAAGGAGTATGTGTTTACATGACCGGAAGATCCGGTGACAGCATCCGCCGGCCTTACCTGGAATGTGACACAGATGTGCAGCGGTATACAGTTATGACTGCCTGAGGCCTGCGTTCAGGATCAGTTCCTCCGGAGCCGGGGCTGCTGTGATGTTCAGCACCCTGAGCTTCACATGCCCTCTGCGGTAGATGTCTGTCTCGACAACTGCGGCAGAATCCAGGAGGATCCATTTCCCCGGGGCTTCATCTTGAATAATTATTCCGAATCCCATATATTGAATATCTGCCATGCAGCAGGTCATTACAACACGGCCGGCATTGTACCCTGGCATGGGTGCGTCACGGCGAACTTCCAGCGGATCCGTAAACCGGATCCGTTTTCCTTCGTAATGCTCCGGATGATCCTGCGCATCCAGCCAGAAGGGAATGTATTCATTTTCAGAGATCTCAAGTTCCGGGGTGTCCAGCGGATAGGGCACGAACAGGTCGAATGCTTTTTCGTGGTATCCCATGGGATCTTGCCGCAGATAGGATGCCGTGCGGTTCATGACGCGGAATTCCTGGCTGAACGGCGCAAGGCCTTCTTTGGACGGACAGTCGCGGAAGATCACCTGGTTCGAGGCGGATACCATGGTACTGACATGCTGCTTCAGATTGGATAAGTACAGCCCCAGAGTTGAGAAGTCGAACAGGCTCAGGGTGAAGGTGGGTTTCATGACCTCGGGCAGTTTACCGGCCAGGTCATTCATCATGATATTCATTTCCACATAGATGCGATCCGGCTGGAAGCGGTCGATCATGAGCAGGCAGAACGATGTCACGTCATCATCTTCTTCATAACAGGCGACGCTGGTGCGGAAAGAGGAGAGAAGCTCCTCATCATAGGATTCTTCACCCTCTTCAAAACACAGGATCAGGGTCGTTCCGTATTTATGAAAATAATCATGAACGATGCAGTCCTGTATATAGGTGGTCTTGCCCGACTCCAGGAATCCGTATATCAACCTGGTATCAATCTGCTTATCCATAGAAGAATCCCCACTCAGTACAACAGGCCTGCCATAGGCAGACCTGCTGTGGAATTATTTCAGTTGCGTTTCGATCAGTCGTAGATGCAGACGAGACGTCCGCTGACTTCGCCTCTGCGAAGCTTCTCGATGCCTTCGCCGATCTCTTCGAACTTGCAGGTATGGATCTCCGGATCCAGCTTGCCGCTTGCAAGGAGCTCCAGGCAGTCACGAAGATCGTCCGTGGTGCTTCCCTGGGAACCTTCGATGCTCATTTCCTTGAAGATGAGCGGATAGGTATTGATCTGTGCCGTGTCTGCAGCCATGCCTACCAGGACGACCTTGCCGTACTGTGCAACGGTATTGATTGCATCAGCGGTGGTCTTGCCGGCGCCGGCGAAGTCGACGATCACGTCCAGGTTCTTATCTGCGAAGTCGGTGATGCAGGGCTTGACTTCCTTTGCGCCGAGGCTCAGAGCCAGTTCCTGTGCGGACTGCTTTCTGGTGGCAACGTAGACTTCACAGCCCTTGACGACTGCGATGCGGACTGCGAACTGTCCCAGTCCGCCGACACCGATGATACCGACCTTCATGCCGGGCTTGATGCCGCCGACGGTGCAGACCGCGTGATAGGAGGTTGCACCAGCGTCGGTGGCTGCTGCAGCTTTTGCAACGGACAGGCCTTCCGGAACCTTGACCAGCTGCTCGACCGGAGCGGTTGTCATGGTGCCGTAACCACCGTCACGTGTATATCCCGGTGTGGTTCCATCCTTCGCGTACAGCGGGCAGACAGAGACGACATCACCGATCTCGTAACCTTCAACACCCTCACCGATCTCGACGATCTCACCGCAGACCTCATGTCCCATGATAACCGGAACATTGAAACTCGGCATCCAGCTCTCCAGATCCAGAGCGCTGACGTCAGAGTGGCACAGGCCGCCGGCCAGAGTCTTCAGCACGACATAACCCGGTTTCGCTTTCGGATCCGGCTTCTCGACGATCTTCAGCGGCTGATGTGTTCCGGTAAATTCCCAACCTTTCATGATGCATATCCTCCTTGAGCAAAAATGAATAGTAAGAATGAATAAAAAAACTACTGGTAAGAATAATTTACAGTCAGTCCGGACAAACTGTCAAGAAAAAACAGACATATACAGTATGAATGCCGATTAAGAACAGGGATTCGCTCCCTATCTTCATACTGTAAGAAAACCCTTGACATGGGAATCGGCATGCCTTATATTCTAGGTGTACTAGTAATGATAGTACACCTAATACAAAGGAGACAGATATGTTTCAGATTGATCCGTTAAACAGAACGCCGGTTTATGAGCAGCTGATCCGGCAGACAGAGCGCTTCGTGCTCACGGGCATCTTCAAGCCCCTGGACCAGGTTCCTTCGGTGCGTGCGCTTTCGGTTGAACTTGGGGTGAATCCGAATACGATCCAGAAGGCATACAGTCAGATGGAGGCGACAGGAATCCTTCAGTCTGTTCCGGGAAGAGGCCGTTTCGTCACGGAGAACGCGAAAGAGATCATCGGGCGGCAGAAGAGGGAGCAGCTGGATCTGCTTCGGGAGCGTATGAAAGAGTTTGCGGAGGCAGGGATCACTCGGTCTGAGATTGAGAGCTGCCTGGATGAAGTGTACAGGAATAAGTGACGGCACCTGCCTGGCAGGGTGTGGAGGAGTTCAGAGATGATTAAGGCGGATGGAGTTCGCAAGATATTTGGGTCGAAGGAAGCACTGGGCGGGATCTCCTGCTGTATCCCGGATGGGAGTATCTATGGCCTGGTTGGGTCGAATGGCGCAGGAAAGTCTACGCTGCTGAGGATTCTGTCAGGAGTGTACAGGCCGGATGAAGGATCCGTACTGATTGACGGTGCCCCTGTCTGGGAGAATCCGGAGGCGAAGGGGAAGATTGCGTTTGTGGCGGATGAGACTTATTTTCCGGCAGGGATGACGATGGAGCGGATGGCGATGCTGACGGCTTCCTGTGATCCCGGGTTTGACCGGGGGCGGCTTGCATATATGGCGGATCTTCTGCATCTGGATGTGAAGGCTTCGCTGGGGAGTTTTTCCAAGGGGATGAAGCGGCAGGCTGCGATCGCGCTGGCGCTGTGCCGCAAGCCTCAGTATCTGCTTCTGGATGAGGCGTTTGACGGACTGGATCCTGTTATGAGACGTCTGGTGCGCGGCCTGCTGGCGGAGGAGATCCTGGACCGGCAGATGACGACGGTGATCACGTCGCATTCGCTCAGAGAGCTGGAAGATACCTGCGATACGCTGGCTCTGCTGCATAAGGGCGGCCTGATTCTGGAGAGTGACATCGGATCTCTGAAGACGAACCTGTTCAAGATCCAGATCGCATTTGAGGATGATTTTGATCAGAGCCGGTTTGAAGGGATCGAGATCCTGAATTTCAACAAGAGCGGTTCTGTAGCGACGATGATCGTGCAGGGAGACAGCGCTCATGCGGCGACTGTTCTCAGGAATATGAATCCGCTTCTGCTGGATATCCTGCCGCTGAGCCTTGAAGAGGTCTTCTCTTATGAGATGGAAACTCTGGGGTACAGTTTTACGGCTGAGGGAATCGCATTTGCAGATGAGTCCTGACTATGTAGAGACATGAAGCATGGGAGAGAGGGTAATAAAAATGACGGGTATGGCTGTGAATATAAACAGGGCTGACAGGAAGAGCAAGAGTATCCCTGTACGTGCGCACAGGGGATTGTTTGACAGAGCGCTGATCGCGGAAGGAATGCGCAGAACCAGGACGCTTGCCCTGATCATGGGAATCCTGGTGTGGACTGCGGCTGCTCTTGTCCCGGTGATGAGAGGAGGCTACGGACCGCAGACGCCGGTGCTGTACGGACCGATCCAGATCAATCCGGTATTGCTTCTGTGCATCCCGGTGTTTGCCCCGTTCCTGACGATGAAGGCATTTGACTTCCTGAACAGCAGAGCGGGAAGCGATCTGTTTCATTCATTTCCGGTGAAGCGTCAGTCGCTTGCAGCCAGTTTTCTGACGGCGGTGTCTCT
>OMSN01000169.1 GCA_900313765.1 uncultured Eubacteriales bacterium | reverse complement strand
GGGAGTCTGTGCCGGCTTCCTGTCATAGAGGATCCCTCTGTATTCAGAGACCGGGCAGTTCGGGAAATTCACATTCCATGCCTCTCCCCTGGGCAGCGGCTTCTGCACCAGTTCCCGAAGGATTGCCGGAAGATGCATGCGCATCACCTCATCACAGCCCCCTCTTCTCTGGGAGAAACAGATGGCCGGGACATCATACAGCACTGCTTCCATCGCGGCTCCGACCGTCGCGGAATACAGTGTGTCATAACCGCAGTTGGCGCCGTCGTTGATCCCGGACAGAACCAGCTCCGGCTCCTGTCCGCGCTCAAACAGTCCGTGGTAGGAGATGCGTACACAGTCGGCGGGTGTCGCATCGATCCGGTACGCATCCACGCCTTCTACGGGAAAGTCCGCCTCTCTTTGCATCTCCATCGGCCTGTACAGCGTGATCCGGTGGGACATGGCGCTGCACTGCTCCATCGGGGCAATGACCGTGACCTCGCCCAGATCCCTTGCCGCCTGTGCCAGCATGGTAAGGTAGGGGGAACGGATCCCGTCATCATTCGTAACCAGGATTCTCATAGGCACCTCACACCCTCACAAAATGCCAGATATAACTGTTGTACTCGCCCATTTCCACAGGAACAGGAAGGCCGATCTGCATCAGGGCATTGGCCGGGTATACACATCCAGTCGCCTCATCCCTGTAGAAGCAGTCCTTCTTCAATCCTCTCAGTCTCACATAGTTCACGGTCATATTGCCGTGCACGGCAAGGCATACTGCGGAAATAAGAGCCTCCGATCCGTCCTCTGCGAACATCTCCCACGCTGCGATCTCATCCTCGTGCGGATTGCTCAGACGGTAATAGAGTCCGTGGTTGATCAGGTCCGCATACTTGTGGTATTCCTTCACCTGGGCGCGGATCTGTTCTTTCTCCTCTTCAGACAGTTTTGCCGGATCCAGCTCATATCCGAATGTTCCGCCCATGGCGACGACTGCACGTGTCTTCAGGGAAACCATCCTTCCCGTCTGTTCATTTGGTACAGCTGAGACATGAGCTCCCATGGAGGAGACTGGGTACAGGAAGCTGGTGCCGTACTGGATGCGTGTCCTGTCAATGGCGTCCGTGTTGTCGGAGCACCAGATCTGCGGCGTATAGTAGAGCATTCCCATATCAAATCTTCCGCCGCCGCCCGAGCATCCCTCAATCAGGAGATCCGGATAGTTGCGGTTGAGTCTCTCGAGGAAATCATACAGCCCCAGCACATAGTTATACAGGACCTGTCCCTGGGACAGACCTCCGTGTGAATATACATTGAATATGGAACGGTTGAAGTCCCATTTGATGTACTCGATGTTGGCGCTGTCGAGGACCTTGCTGATCGAATCGTAGATCGAATCCACCACTTCTTTCCTGGAGAAGTCCAGGATCAGCTGATTGCGGCCAAGGACCGGATGTCTTCCCGGAATGGTCATCGCCCAGTCAGGATGTGCCCGGTAGAGATCCGAGTCTTCATTGACCATCTCAGGCTCGACCCACAGACCGAACTTCAGCCCCAGGTCATTGATCTTTGTCACCAGTTCCGACAGCGTGCATCCCAGTTTCTTTTCATTGACCTGCCAGTCTCCAAGTCCACGGTAATCATCATCACGGGCGCCGAACCATCCGTCGTCCATGACCAGCATCTCGATCCCCAGATCCTTCGCGCCTTTTGCAAGATCGACCAGCTTCTCTCCGGTAAAGTTGAAATAACATGCTTCCCAGCTGTTCAGGACCACCGGTCTGGGAAGATCTCTCCATTTACCGCGGCAGATATGCCTGCGTGCACATCTCTGGAAGTTCTGCGACAGCCTGGCCATTCCTTTTGAGGAGTAGCTCATCACGACCTGCGGCGTCCAGAATTCCTGTCCCGGTTCCAGCGGATATGCCAGCAGTTCGTCATGAAGCCCGAGGAGCATACGGATATTGTTGTACTGATCTTTCTCGATCTCACCCTTGAAGCCTCCCGAATAGACGAAGCTCATCCCGTAGCAGTGTCCGTAATCCTCGGTCGCCATATGATCCACAAGGAGCATGGCCGGATTGTACTGATGGCTGGAGGTTCCTCTGGTGGAACCGATGGTCATCGTTCCGTGCCCGACATGCTGGCGCTGCATATTGCGCTCCATGCAGTGTCTCCCGTAGAAGGTGACCGCATCATAATCGCCGGTCACAAAGTCCAGGCACGCACTCTGTGCTTTCTCCAGCGTGAAGGAGGTCCTGCCGCAGTTCCTGATGCACACTGCCCGGGTGATGATGTCCAGCTTCGGAAGCACTCCGTAGTACAGATCCACTTTCAGATTCAGCACATCATCTCTCAGCGTGATGATGAGGGTCTGGGCATTGGTCCCGGTATCCGCATTCGTCTCATCCACATAGACGGCCGGCAGATTCGGGATCGAATACAGCCCGTCCACAAGACGATGGGATTCATACCGAAGGTCGCAGTCAATGGTTCCCAGATCATCCGCCACCTTCAGGAGCACTCTCCTGTAGTCTCCATTTCCGAGATAAGGATACTCCTGGGGAAGGAAATCCATGGAATAGGTGCGGTCTCCTTCCGCCTCATAGGGATTGCCCGAGAATCCCCGGTCCTGGAAGGTCAGAAGAAAATGCATATTGCCTTCCGTCTTTCTGCCATAATACTGATGCAGCAGATAACCGTAGCGGTCAACGTGCATCTGATAGGTCGTTCTCTTCGTGTGCAGTGTAAACAGCAGATATTCTTCATTGATCTGGATTGCCATAGCTTAACTCCTTGCCTGCATTCCGGCAGCTGTCCTGCCAGCTTAAGTCATAAGGGACAATGTCCCTGCCACTCCGGTAATATGTCACTGATTATAGTATAGGAAATGTGGTCAGTTCTATGTGATTATAGACATGAAAAATGACAGATTCGATCATTCTTATTTTGACTCCGGATTCGGTCAATGATATGATTTCCCCATGGACAAAAATGGATCTGCAGCAATTCCATACGGAGTCTCCGGGAGCACTCTCAAACTCTTCGCGATCACCACGATGCTGATCGACCACACAGGCGCAGCAGTCGTTGGAACGATCCTCAACAGAGGGGCTCTTCGCACCATGGACCCTGAACTGTACAGGACACTCAGCACCCTCTACCGTATGATGAGAGGCGTGGGGCGTCTTGCTTTTCCTGTATTCTGTTTTCTTCTTGTGGAAGGTTTCTTCCATACCAGATCGGTGCGGAAATACTGTGAGAGACTGTTTATATTTGCTCTGATCTCAGAATTGCCTTTTGATTTCGCACTCAAGAGCGGCGTACCGTTCTGGGACAAACAGAACGTGTATTTCACCCTGCTCCTCTCCCTGATCTGCATCTGGATGCTGGATGAACTGAGAGAACGTCCGGTACTCCAGCTCTGTGCAATGGCTTCCTGCATGTACCTGGCCGACGCGCTCAAGACCGACTACAACTTTAAAGGTGTATTCCTGGTTGCGATCCTGTATCTGTTCCACGATTACCGGATCTATCAGTGCGCAGCAGGAGCTGCCGCGATCGCATGGGAGGATTATGCCCCGCTTTCCTTCATTCTGTGTTATTTCTACAATGGAAAGCGCGGCCTCAAACTCCGCTATCTATTCTACTGGTTCTATCCCGGACACCTGATCATCCTGGGCATACTGCGCAGGTACGTGATCCCGTCCTTCTTCTAGATTCACCTGACACGCTGCTCAGATCACGACCCGGTCACACGGCCCGGGATCCGTGATCTTTTCTTTTATGATGCGGTGAAACTGGCTGCCGCAGCGCTCCACCTCTCCCAGAACGACATCGATCTTATCCTCATCCAGAAACCAGCTGTCCCTGGAGATTCCTTTTGTTACCACCGGACAGATCAGAAGCTCCGTTTCAGGAAACTGTTCCTTGTAATACAGGTAGCAGCGCCTCGCGTGAAAAGCCTGGCATACGATGATCGCAGTTTTGACCT
>OMSN01000099.1 GCA_900313765.1 uncultured Eubacteriales bacterium | reverse complement strand
ACTCAGATAGCTCTGACTGTCCTTCAGCATGGATCCCAGACTGGCCTGGGGAGGCTGGATGCCGATGCCCAGAAAGCTCATGCTCGCTTCGGCAAGCACTGCATTGTTGAATCCGATCGTGACTGCGGGGATCAGAACCGGCAGTGTATTCGGCAGAATGTGGGCATACAGGATCCTCGGGGTGCGGACGCCCATCAGCCGGGCGGACTTGATATAGTTCATATCCCTGATCCCTGCGTATTCTGTTCGTACCACACGGGCAAAACTGGGAATAAACAGGATCCCCAGTGCCAGGATGATATTGAAAGCGCCGCCGCCCGTGATACTGATGATGACCAGGGCAAGCAGAATCGCGGGAAACGCCGTGATCGTATCGCAGACATGCATCAGGATCATATCCGCGATCCCGCCGAAATATCCGCACAGAGATCCGATCAGGATTCCGAAAACACAGCCGATCAGAACCACCAGGACCGCGATCATGAAACTGGTCCCTGCGCCTTCCATGACCCTCGAGAACACATCCCGGCCGAAGTTATCGGTCCCGAGAATATGAGTCAGTGAGGGCGGGTGCATTTTCTCCTTCGCATTCATGCCGGTCGTACTGTATGGTGTCCAGAATAATCCCACGATGATGATCAGCGTGAGCACCGCGGAAAGGATCCCGCCTGTTATGAAATATACATTTTTCCTGCGTTTCATAGTCCGGCCTGCCTCCTTGGATCCATCCAGTGGTTGAGCATATCCGCCACGAAGTTGACGATCACGATCCATGCAGCCAGGATCACAATGATGGCCTGCACTACAGGGAAATCTCTGTTGCCTATGGAACTGACCAGCAGTCTTCCGGTACCCGGGATCGTGAAGACCTGTTCAATAATAATGGTTCCTGTCATGATCTCTGCCGCACTCACTGCAAGAAATGTAACAACCGGGATCATTGCATTTTTCAGGACATGCCTGAGCAGGATCTTCCCGCGGGAAAGTCCACGGGACTTTGCGGTGTACACATAGTTCTGTGCAAGTTCCACCTGGATCGATGAACGCAGCATACGCACCGTCATCGCCACTCTCGGAAGAGCAAGGCAGATCGCCGGAAGGATCAGATATCCGATGCATCCGGACACACTCTCCGACAGGGATACAAAGTTGCCCGGCATAAACCACTTAAGCACGATGCCGAACAGGAAACAGGACAGCATGCCGAAGAAAAAGGGCGGTATCGCCATCAGGATCTGATCCAGGATCACGAAGACATGGTCAAGCCATTTACTCCTCGTGCTGCCGGCCCAGATTCCGATCGGTATCGAAACTGCCGCAGTGATAAGAAATGACAGCACGGTCAGTAACACTGTCACCGGAAGTTTATCCGACAGCAGTGTCCCGACCGCGCGATTATAGGTATAACTGATCCCGAATTCTCCCTTGACAAATGAAACCAGCCAGTCCAGATACCGGATCATGACCGGTCTGTCCAGTCCCAGTTCAGAGCGCAGCTGCGCCACCTTCTCAGGTGTCGCGCTGGTTCCCAGCAGTTTAGTCGTCGGGTCTCCGGGAATGATCTGGAATGCAAGGAATGCAAGCAGGGAAACGATGAACAATGTAATAATGAGAGATATGATTTTCTTTAAAACCAGTTTCATACTGCGTTCCTTCTCTCCGGATCTGTCATATGTGTTGTGAATTGGTTGCTGGCGCCACAGGTGAAGTTTTGAAACATCCTGCCTGCTGATTACGCCGCGGGTGTGATCTTTGAGAAATCTACCGCATACAGCGGATAGAACTCATATCCGGTGAATGCCGGATTCAGTACTACAAAGTCAGCAAGATCCTGCAGATATACATTTGCCGCCGTGTCAGAGAGGATCTTCTCAGCCTCTTTGTATGCAGCCACCTGCTCTTCGTCATCTGTTGTAGACTGTGCCTTCGCGATCGCTGCATCATAATCCGCATTGTTATAGCTGATCATGTTGGAGCCGTCATCGGATACCCATCTCTGAAGGAGTGCATCCGGGCTGAGGTATGCGGCATCGAATCCGATCACGGTTGCCTCGAAGTCGCGTCCCTGATAGACATCGGACAGCCAGGTGTTCCATTCCACCTTCTGGATCTGTGCATTGATGCCGACCGCCGCAAACATCTCTACAAGAACATTGGCAGTGTCAACATGCGGTGTATAGTTACCGGGTACCTTGATGGTGAAGCTCAGGCCTTCCGCTCCTGCTTCCTTAAGAAGGGAAGCTGCCTTCTCCGGGTCATACGGATACGCATCCACCAGACTGTCATCGAAATACTTTCCGAAGCTGGGATAGATCGAGGAGCCGAGTTTTGCTCCGTGCCCATCCTCTGTAAGATCCAGAAGCATGTCAACATCGACAGCATAGCACAGCGCCTGGCGGACTCTCTCATCATCAAACGGTGCTTTCGCATTGTTCAGATAGAGCGCCTGCACGAGGTTCATTTCTCCCTCAAGCACATTGTATCCGTTGGACAGGTTCTTCACCTGATCGACCGTAAGATGGAATGCCATGTCCAGTGCACCGGAGTTCAGCGCGGTAAACAGTGCATTCGCGTCATCATAGATCTTGCAGGTAACCTTCGCAAGAGCAGGCTTCTCGCCATAATAATCATCATTTCTGACGAAGACCGCCTTATCCTGCGGTGAGTAGGAATCAAACCGGAACGGTCCTGTTCCTACCGGCGCCGTCGCCTGGTCTTTGTACGATGCCGGAACGATCGCAACACTGGAGACGGTGCTCAGAAAACTGCTGTTCGCAGACGGAAGCGTGATCACAACCTTGTTTCCGTCAGCGGTGATGTCCTGAATATCAGAAAGCGCCCCGGCTACGGCAGTGTTCGTCGTAGTCGCGGCGCAGGTTTCGAAGGAATAGAGAACATCGTCGATCGTCACTTCATCTCCATTGTGGAAGACGACACCGTCACGCAGAGTGAAAGTATAAGTGAGTCCATCCTCTGAGATCTCATGCTCAGAGGCGACAGCATCCACGAAGTTTCCGTCTGTGTCAGGCTTGACAAGCCCTTCATAGACATTGAATAAGACCTCTCTGGTTCCTGCAGCCGTGATCTGATACGGGTCAAGACTATTGTCCAGGTCCTGGGGAAGACCGACAACCAGTTCGGCATCCCCGGAAGAAGCGCTGCCTGCGTCATCCGCCATCACTACTGTTGCGCCAAGGCCGGTGCCAAGTGCACACGCGAGCATAGCAGAGGACAGGAGCAAAGCGATATTTCTTCTGCTCATAAGTGTAATCTCCTTACATCTATAACGCTTCTCCCATTATTAAATTGTCGGGGCTATTG
This sequence comes from uncultured Eubacteriales bacterium, assembly GCA_900313765.1. Classification (GTDB taxonomy): domain Bacteria; phylum Bacillota; class Clostridia; order Lachnospirales; family Lachnospiraceae; genus Porcincola. The sequence continues at coordinate 3,012 of OMSN01000099.1, read as the reverse complement.
TATTAGATACAGGCCGGGAATGCAAGGAAGATTTGACTTCGGCGCGGGTCTGCGGCTCCGTTTTCGGACGATCTGACCCGCGGCAAAAGAATGTACTATAAGAATGTCTCTTTGACAACCTTCTCCACTATTGCAGGGTCCAGCTGCATCTCCCTCGTCTCAAAAGTCATGATCAGGTTATCTGACGGGATGATTCCGTTTCTTTGGATTCATATCTGTAGGGTATCTTATTCATATACAGCATGTCCGCTATAAAGACTTCCGATTTTGACCGGACCAGATCCCCCTTCCTTGTCCTGAACCTCAGGTTCTCCGGATGATCTTCGTTCTTCTCGTATTGTTCCTCTGCCCAGCCCGCGACGCTCTCCGACAGCTTACTGACTTGCGGAAGCAACAGGTCTCGATACTGTGAATTGCTCCCAATCATTGACTCTGCTGTTTTATTGCTTTGCGCATATGCATCAATGCACGCGTCGATTGCAGCTTTCTTCTTTCTTGCGGCGTCCAATGTGAGCTTGTTATATTTCTTAAGCGCAAGTTTCTCTGCAAGTCCCCTGTTCTTTTTGGGCAAATAAACTCGCCTGGTTGTGTTGCCATAGTAGTACCATTTGACGCCATTCCCATTTCGTGCACATCGAAGTTCTCCATCCGGTGCTTTACGCAGTTTGAATTCCAGTTCTTTAATCTGCTGGGCAAGCAGACGTGACTCTTCCTGAATCTGCCAGATCATAGATGCCTCCGTATGATTGTATTTAGACAGTCTTTGCCTGTTTCAAATGAACGGCAATGTGTTTGTTGTATCGTGGATTGTTTTTGATATGAGGTTTTTCCGAAGAATTGCTTCCAGGATCAATTCAGTAATGACTTTTGATGATAGAGAATGGACCGGTTTACTGAACAAAACCGAGGCTTCCGGATAGAAATAAAATACCACCCAGTCTCCTTGTTTTCAAGTGACCGGATGGCTGATATGCAATGTTTATATTTGTTTTTATTAACTATTACTGTGTTTTTGTGATTTATTCAGGTCGATCACTCTACTGCACAGTTGTTCTACCAGTTCCCTGTCATGGCTGATGATGATCACACCGATCCGGTGCTGCTGTGCATAGTTACACAACAGTTCCCATAACTGTGCGCGGGATACCGCATCCAGCATCGTTGTCATCTCATCGCAGATCAGGAATCTTGTTCTTTCGTTCAATACCCTGACAAGGCAGAACCGCTGCAGTTCTCCTCCGGACAGTTCGCTAGGCCAGCGCTCCAGCCCTTCTGCCCGTATTCCGGCCTCTTCCAGAAGTTCCGGTGCCGGCTCTCCGGCTTCCTCAAGGACATTTTTCATCTTGCGAAGCGGATTCACAGCCTTCTCCGGATGCTGAAGAATCATCTGGACCGGAGCATACTCCGCAGGCCACTTCTTCTCAGAAGTTGTGTTCATTTCCCGGAGTTGAATCCAGCTGCCGGTCTCTTTCTCATACTGCTCAAGAAGAACCTTTCCATGCTCCGGTTTCCGGTATCCGGCCAGTACTCTGGCAAATGTTGTTTTCCCGGCACCGCTTGGGGCAACCAGTCCGACCACTTCATCTGAACGGATTTCGAAATTCACACCTGTCAGAACTTCCCTTCCGTTCTGGTACTGAAAATGAATGTTTTCAGCGCGAAGTCGGATGAGCGGTTCTGTTTGGTTTTGTATTACAATGCGGGGAGCATCCTCTTTTGAATAAACATTACCTGCGTTTTCACGGGATACAATGTGATTACGACCTAAACCGTTCTCCTTTTCAGTCACAGTACCAGTGTCTGACAGAGAGGAGGTCCTCAGCCGTGGAAGTGCCTGGATCAGTTTCCTGGAATATGGATGTTTGAGACCACATCCATCGTTCTGATAATCTTCTGGCAGTGCTGTCTCGACAGTTTCGCCGTCATAAAAAACTGATACCCTGTCTGCGATCTGTAAAGCAGCACGGATATCATGCGTGATCATCAAGACAGAACGTCCGTCTGCACGAAGTGTGTGAAAGTCCTCCAGAACTTCCTGAAGCGCTTCTTCGTCCAGGCCGGGAGTCGGTTCGTCCACAATCAGAACATCAGCGTCTGCTGCCAGAGCACACACAAGAAGTACCTTCCGTGCCATTCCGCCGGAAAGCTGATGCGGATAATAGTTGCTTACTTCTGGGACAAGACCATAATGTGCAAGCAATTCTTCAACACTTTGCGCCCGGCGCTTAGAGGACGGATTGCACTCCATAGAGATCTGAATCTGTTTCCCTACTGTGAGCAGCGGATCCAGATATGTTACCGACTGCGGAACCAGAAACAATTCTCTTCCTCTGACCTGCTTCAGCCTCTTCTCATTCAGCTCACTGCCCTTAAAGAGGATCCTGCCGCTGACAGATGCGTTATACGGAAGAATGCCCATGATCGCATGCGCCAGCAGGCTTTTCCCGGATCCACTGGATCCTATGATGGCAAGGATCTCTCCCTGGTGAAGTTCCAGATTCAGATCCCGGATCGGCTCCAGCTGACGTCTCCGAAGACCCCTGTCATATTGCAGGAAAGACAGATGCAGATGTTCGACGCAAAGGACAGGCTGCTCCTTGTTCCCGCCTGTTCTGCTCTTATAATCTGACATCTGCTTCACTTCCTTCCTTTTTCTTCCGACGCGGGTCTGATTGGCTTGTTTGGCCACTTCTGACCCGCCGCTTGCTCTTCTTCTGACCCAGCGCTTGCTCTATTTCTGTCCCTTCAGCTGTGTGCTGCATGAGGGCTGATCAGTTTCTCCAGGTTCTTGCCGATTGCTTCGACCATGAGGGTCAGCAGGATCAGGCTGATTCCTGGGAATAGTGCAAGCCACCACTTCCCTGCTGTCAGGTATTTCATCGACTCTGCAAGAATGACACCGATCGCCGGTTCATGGGCGGGAAGGCCGAAGCCCAGGAATGTGATGGACGCTTCATGCAGGATGGCATGCGGGAACAGAAGTACTGCGCCGACTGCAAGCTGTGGAATGAC
>OMSN01000343.1 GCA_900313765.1 uncultured Eubacteriales bacterium | reverse complement strand
AAGGACGGCTGGTACTACTTCATCGCCGGCGCGCGCGTGATCGATCTGAATGCGAGCAAGGAAGAGCTCGATGAGCGCACCTCAAAATGGGACAAGCACACCCCCTCTTCCTCACTCCGCTACGCAGAGGTGGATGAAGCACAGCATACGGGCGTCAGTCATAAGGGACAGTCTCCGTCTCTGGACGACGTCTTTGGCATAGAGCCTGCGGATGCCGGTTTCGGAAACCTCATTCTGTGCAGGAGCCGCGACCTGATGAAGTGGGAATATGTGGGACATCTGCTCCACAGACAGCCGGAGTTCGAAGAGGACTTCTACAACCTGAACGGCGTCTATGAGTGTCCGGACTATCTGGTGATCGACGGAAAGGAAGTCATACTTACCAGTCCTCAGAACCTTCCTCAGATGGACAATATGTTCCAGAATGTCCACTCCGGGCTCTACCTTCTGGGAAAACTGGACTTTGAGACCGGCCGCTTTGACCTTAAAAAGATCGGAGAACTTGACAACGGCTTCGACTTCTACGCTGCGCAGAGTCTGCACATGCCCGACGGGCGCGATATCATGATCTCCTGGAAAGAAATGTGGGACCGCAACTACCCCACCCAGGCTGAAGGCTGGGCAGGCACTTATTCCTTCCCCAGGGAACTCAGTATGGACGGCGACTGCCTGATCCAGAAACCTGCGAGGGAACTCGACAGATTCTGCAAGAACAAGGTTACCTGTAAGTCCCTCTCAGTCACCGGCAATGAAGTATCGGTCAGGGGCATCAGCGGTGCAGTCACCAGAATCAGCCTGACTTTGGAGCCCGGCACTGCTGCCCGCGCAGGCGTCAAACTCTTTGCGGGAGAAGAGCATGAAACAGTGGTATATTTTGACCGCAAAGAGGGCATTCTTGCGATCGACCGCAGCAAATCCGGTATTCCTTTCACCGGCAGTGAGGATGACGTGAATGTCCGCAGACTGGACATCGGCTGCCCGGAATCCATCGAACTGGAAATGCTGCTCGACGTCAGCTCACTGGAGGTCTTCATTGACGGCGGCAGACACGTGATGACCGCAAATGTATATCCCGATCCCGAGGATACCGATATCCGCTTCTTCGCTGAAGACGGCAGCGCGGCCTTCCACGACATAGTGAAGTATGACGTGATCGTGTAAATGACCTGAAGAAAAGAGAAGACCGGCCGGCGGCATATAAATGCCGCTGACCGGTCTTATTTTCATGTATTTTTCCGCCCCGATCAGGATGAATCCGATCAGGATCCAGAACATCTTATTATTCATCTCACTGACCCCGGTTTACTTTCTTGCATTCAGCAGTGCCTGAAGAAGCGCCGTGCCGTTGATGGCGTCATCCTTCTCCTCAGCCTGGACCTGGGCACCTGTTCCCAGAAGAGCGCTGAAGATACCGGGTGCTGCGGACTGCGCGGCGGGCTTCTGGTTAGCTGTCGCCTCGGAGACGCCGCTGAGGATCGCGGGCGCCATGATGGCCAGGATCTGGTTGACCTGGTCCTGGGTCAGACCGGACTGGGCAGAGAGGTTCTGTGTAACAGTTTCCTCCTTCTTGCCAAGGATGTGGCCAATGATCTTGTGGCCGTCTTTCTCATCTGCGTCCTTGAGCTGAAGGCCCATCTCCTCCTTGTTGTTGTGCTGTGCAAGAGCTCCTAAGAGAGAATGGGCGCCGTCACCGGAAGAAGCATTCTTGGTCAGATATTTGATCAGGATCGGGATCGCGATCAACATAAGCTTTTTGATCTGTTTCTCGGAGAGACCGGTCTTCTTAGCGATCTGTCCCAAAGCGTTCTTCGTTGTCATAGCAGCCATCAATAAACCAAGCAGATTCATAAATTCCTCCCTCCTGTGCCTGTAAGACACGCACCGGTTTTTACCGGTCTGATACTATTATTTGTATTCTCTGCCAAGCCTCTGCCGGCCTGTACATATTACTATTTTAGCGCAACCTCCGTATAAATCACAACAGTTCCGCCATATCGTAAATCAGTTTCTCCGTCTTCTTCCACCCGATGCATGCGTCTGTAATGCTCTTTCCGTATACACCTCCGTCAACCGGCTGGTTGCCGTCTTCGATGTAGCTCTCCACCATAAAGCCCTTCACGAGTTTCTT
>OMSN01000090.1 GCA_900313765.1 uncultured Eubacteriales bacterium | reverse complement strand
CGGTGCAACGATGACAACAATGACAACTTCTTCTATGATGAGATCGGAAGATTCCCGAAGATCGATGAAGATGAAGCGCCCTACCGGCTGCTGTGCAATGAATACCCCGCAGCCCCCTGAACAGGAAGCATAACAAAACAGCCCGGCTGACCTGTGACGATCCGAAGACCGTCCGTCATCAGCCGGGCTGTTTCTTTGTTCAGGTATGCTCTCCGCATTCCGGATTCTGTAAATCTTCAGCTCAATCTGCCTTTCTGTACAGAACCGCCTTTCCGGTGGTCTGGAACAGATCCAGTTTGTGCTTTGCCACAACCTTCATCGCCTCAATGCAGGGCGGCTCGATCTCATTGGGCTCCCTGAGTCCCTTATCCTGCAGAACTTCACGCATCTTCTCAAAATAAGCGACCTTGATATCGGAGGAGATGTTGATCTTATTGATCCCCAGAGTCACGGACTCCCCGATCTCCTTGTCCGGATTGTTGGATCCGCCATGGAGAACCAGCGGAACATCCACTTTTGCCGCGATCTCTTTCAGGATATCCAGCTTCAGCTCCGGTTTCATGTTCGCCGGATACAGACCGTGGCAGGTCCCGATCGCGACCGCCAGAGTATCGACGCCGGATGCCTCGACAAACTTTGCAGCGTCATCCGGGTCTGTGTAGATGATCTTCGCAGAACCGCCTTCCAGATCCGCCGGATTGGTAGATCCGATGGTTCCCAGTTCAGCCTCAACCGACACATTTACAGGATGAGCAGCTTCGACAACTTTCCTGGCACCGGCGATGTTCTCTTCAAATGAGAGCTCCGCACCGTCAAACATCACGGAAGTGAATCCGCACTGGATCGCATGGATGATCGTGCCGAAATCACCGCAGTGGTCAAGATGGATGCAGACCGGTACCGGAGACTTCAGCGCCCGCTCACGCACACCTGCCACAAAATCCGGTCCCGTAAAACGGAGTTCATCCGGGTGAATCTCGATGATCACCGGCGAATCGGTCTCCTCGCACAGATCCATGATTCCAATGAACATGGACCAGTCGCTGATGTTAAATGCAGGTATCGCAAACCTGTGCTCCTTAGCAACCGCCAGAATCTCCTTCATATTCATCAACATGTTACATTTCCTCCTCTTGTGTGACTGCACAATATAGCTGCGGGTTTCAGAAACAGAGCTGCACCCCTCCGGTAAAACAGTCGCCCAGACCGATCGTATATTTCGGCCGGTCCAGCGCGAATGTTGGAACCAGGATCACCCGGTTCCGGAGGGAACTGTTTTCTATCTTCTCCAGGTTCTCCTGTCCGGCCCTGCTCAGAGAGCCTTCCAGAATCTTCCGGATCTGCGCATCATTTCCATATTCTCCGAAGGCGGCTCTCGCAGTCGCCATCAGAGATCCGTACACCATTCCCTTCTCGATCTCCAGTCCGTCAGCATCTCCGACGAACATCGCATAATCTTTGGTGTGAACGATGCTTCCCTTCTTAATTCCGAATCTGTCCAGCAGGTATTCTACGCTGTTTACGCAGGAAAATATATCCTCAATTTCAATTGGCTGCCGGAACATTTCCATCGTACACAGAAGTTCTTCCTCGTTCATGCTCATAATGTCAACATGCGGATAGAGCGTCTCGATGCACAGCCTCCGGATGTCCCTGCTATGATAATGCGCATCTTCAAAATACACAATCCCCCGTGGGTTCTGGCTGCGATAACGCTCAACATGCTCCAGGATTCTGGCCATCCGCAGTTTCAGCACCTCAGGATCCAGAATACTGTTGAGGCTCGACAGCACATTGCTGCTCACCTGCCGTGCATGCACCTCCACCCAGCGAAGATAATTCTCATCCAGCGGAAGAGAGGCATTCACCGTATTCCTGGTCAGGATCAGCCGGTTGGAGACGGGAATTGTCTCCGCCTGGTCTCCCAGACAGATCCTGCTGCCCTTCTGAAACTGTATGATCACGTGAGTCTCCGGAGAATTCCCGCCATCCTCATCGCCTGCGCTGCCGAGCGAACCGTCCGGCATCGGCACTTTGATGTTCGGGGAAATAAGCTGTTCCCGCACCTGCCTGGAATCGTCCGAGAGATGAACCACCGATCCGGCTCCGAGACGGTCCAGCGCAAGGGCTGCCTGAACGGCAGTCCCGCCCATTGCATTTCTACAGGGAAAACTGGCCCGGATCAGGTCCGGATCCTCGATATCAACTTCTCCTCCGGTTCCGCTCAGGCAGAAATACACGATCGTCCCGAGCAGCTCCGGCATATTCCGGATCCGTTCCGCAGGTTTCATTTCCTGCAGACAACCGTCCGGAAGATATTCGGCAAGCAATCGGTTCAGGTCTTTGGCGGTAAACGCCGGTATCAGATCCAGATTGCTCGTATAGCCCAGTGACGTATAGACACACGCGCTGTTCCTCCGGGCGATCACATCCTGCAGAGCGCTGTAGATCTCCATCATTCTCTCAGATGTCATCATGCCGCCGCCCCTTTCGGTAATCTGCCAGCCGTTCTTCGATCGTCGTATAATCCCTCTGGAACAGCTCCTCACAGACCTGCTCCCACAGCAGGTCTTCCGGAACCCTGTCCAGAAGCACCGCCTGAACATACTGTTTGCTCTTGCGACTGTATGCGGGAAGAGAATTCTTCCTCTGGATATTCGCAAGTTCCGGCCGCCAGAGAATGCTGATCTTCCGTTTCGGCTTCACCTTCGGATTGGGCTGCGGCTTCCTCAGATAATAGAAGTCCAGAGCCCCGTCCACATCCTCTACGGTAATGATCCCCCACCAGGAAGGGACATGTTCCTGAATATGAATACCGTGGCTGCTGCCCGCAACCACGATATTGTAATCATAATACAGATCATAATTCTTCACCTGGCCCGCAAGCCTGGTATACGAATCATTATCACTTTTAATTTCGATTCCGCAGAGCGCATGCTCCGTAACCATGACCACATCCGCTCTCGCCCTGCCTGTCCTCTTTTCTTCCAGGATACGGATCTTTCCGTATACGGATTCAAGATAATCAAACAGCGGCTCCCGGATGTCCCGGTCATGGGCAGATAGTCTGTCCGACATAAATGCCTCCGAATCTACATATCTGCCTTCATATCTACTTTCTTATCATACCACATCCGTGGCTGATTCTCATCCTTGCGTCTTTACGCGTCTGCAGATGTCTCCGCTTCCGCGCTCGCCTTCTCCATGGCCTCCTGTATTGCCTTCACCAGCTCCTGGTCGATTTCCTGATCCAGTTCCTGGTCGGTTTCCGGGTCGAGTTCCTGACTCATTTCCTGATCCAGTTCCTGATCCATTGCCGATACGACCGCCGAGCTCAGGTAATCCAGAAGCTCCTGGTCCATAATCTCTACATCATTCAGTCCGTCCGCACTGATCTCACAGTTCTCGCCCTCTTTGATCTCGGTAAATACCGGCTTGTCAAACAGGCTCAGTATCTGCCCGAAGTCTTCGAAGTTGATGTCACCTTCGATCGAATCCAGGAATTCCTGCACTGCAGACTCCTGCGTCATGTCGAGAGCTGACAGCTGTATCATCTTCTGAGCAATCTCTCCAAGGTCGAACCACTGCCCGAACACATAGACTGCTCCGCCTAACGACACCGGTACTTCACTGTCCGAACTCATCTCCATTCGCATCAGGAGCGGGATCGTATAACCCGGCTCGCACACCATATGAATGGTAGTGCCGTCTTCTCCTGCAGCTCCGATGCCGGACCAGGCGATTTCACCGAAATACGTGCCGATCCAGTCCAGCAGTGTAGGTCTGGTATCCTCTGCCAGCTCCTCCTGCTCCTCTGGCTGTGCTTCAGTCTCATCTGAGAAAATGCCGCTTACCGTATCCTCTATGTCACCCATCACGATGTCCATGAATTCATCGGCTGCCGTTGCATACTCTCCTTCGCCTGCGAGGATCTTCATCACCCTGTCCTCAATCTTCTCGGGATTCACGCTGATGACGCTGAGGACCCAGTTTCCGTCATTGAATTTGACGTTGTCCGGAAGCTTCATTGTCACCATTGCCTGACCCTCTTTGAGAGTAGAGGGCATCTCGGTCTTACCGAGCTTTGTAGCGTCGAGCGCATCCTTCAGGGCACCTTCATACTTTTCCAGTCCCTGATTCTTCAGTACCCATCCCAGCAGTTCACTCAGCTGAGCATAATCGGTACCGGGAACCATCGTGCAGTCTGTCGCAAACCAGAAACCGCGTGCTTCATCGAGTGTCATCCCTCCGTCATTGCACAGACGATATGCGATACTGTTCAGAAGAGATGAATTCGTATGTACGCCGCCCAGATCATTGATGCTCGTCGGCTCCTTTACATTGGGAACATAATAGAGATCCCAGGAATACTCCGGCTGATTAAAACTGTGCGGATCACTCATGCTCCGGATGATACCCATCTGGCTTCCCTCTGCGACATTCCATTCCGTATCCTCCGTATCACCTGCCATCATCTGACAGATGTTTCCCTGGATATCGCTCATTGCTTCGTTGATGGCGCCATAGTCATTGAGGTATGCATTGAATGTCATCACCGAGCCCGTCACACAATGTGTAAACTCATGGGCAAGGACATCCAGGCTTCCGCTCAGATCGTTCGCCGCACTTGCGAGGAACACCTGCCATCCGTAATAATGTCCGGCATAAGCGGCATTATCAATGGGCATATGGTCCTTATCGCAGAAATCCTTCAGGATGATCATGGGAGTTTCCAGTCCATCCCCGCCTTTCCATCCGATCTCGCTGTAATAGTCCCAGGCACGGCAGTAATTATACAGTGCCAGCAGGTCGTTATCCTCCCAGTCTGTATTGTCCTGGCTTGCCACCATCATTACATTTCCTTTGTTGTACAGGAACTCATAACAGTCAGCCACCACGATCCTGCGCTCGATATTGCCCAGGTAATACATACCGGTACGGGTATCCCGCATCAGTGTGACCGTGATATCCTTCTGTGTTCCGTCGGACATCTCTATCGTCCTGGAGTAGTCCACCGGTTCCATGAACTGGAATGCGTAGGAAGCACTGTACCCGGCGGTTCCCGCTTCATCCCCCGGAATGACCGTGGGCATGCTGTACAGAAATGTTCCGTCCATCCCCACATAGCTGGCCATGTAGGGCAGATCCGAACCTTTCGCCACGTTCGCGTCCGGATTGGTGCTGTACACGACCCATGCGAAACGGCTTTCTTCCAGTTCCTCAGATGCCGGATCCATATCCCTGTTTTCAGGGAGGACAATCTTCTCCGTCCATCCATCCAGGATATCCGGATCTTCAAGTCCCATGTCCTTCGCATGCTGTTTCACAACCTTTTCAGCTTCACCTGGCGTGATGCCTTCCGCGGTCTGCTCATCCGGAAGGTCGGTTACGATACTGCTGATCAGTCCGATCATATTGTTATCCCGGTCTGTTACAACCTTGATCGCACCTCCGGATACGGTTGTGTCGGCATACATCTGCTGGAACACATAATAGTGGTTATCCACAGTATCCGTCAGCGTGCGCCAGGGCTCAAACTGCATCCCTTCATTCCCGCCAAGAGCATCCGTCATTGAGTCTACAACTCTGGCGGCATCCTCTATGTTTTCTACCGGTCCATCGCTGCAGTTTCCCTCAATAAAATAAACACTGCCGTCTTTGGCAGTATGTACCACGGGTTTGTTTTCTCTGTGCTCTTCCTGTCCTGCAAATACAACTGTTGACTGTAACACCAGTGCCGCTGCCAGGAATGCACCTGTCAGTTGTTTCCATTTCATATTTAGTTTTTCCTTTCTGTGAATCATATCTGTCCTATAGTTTAGTTTCCGCAACATACAGAACTTTTCTGGTTCACTCTGATATACGCACAGAAAAGGAGCCAGCCATGCAGGACATAAAAAGATCACATGCTCATACAACAGGAGGCGGTTTTTACACCGCCTCCTGCTTATATCGTGTCTCTGTTAACCTGTCTTTATGAGTTGTCTGTGCTCTCCCCGGCAGTATCTACGGGACCTTCGGCAGCCTTCGTTTCCGGAGCATCCTGCGGCTGCTGTGCTGTCTGGCCTTCGCCGGCAGCAAGCGTCACCTGCGGGATCCCCTGCACGTTGATGTTCCTGGTGACCTTGGCGTCATAGGTGTCTGCTCTCATGATCTCCGCCAGGTCTACGCCTGTGGTTTCTTTCATGGTTTCAAACATCTTCGCCATGACGGCCGGAACATTGTCTGCAACAGAACTGACTGCACCGCTGCCGTCACCGGAACCGCCGATGATCGTAATCTTGTCGATCTGAGCAAGCGGTTTCGCGATCTCTGCAGCAACCTGGGGCATGACCTTGATCATCATCTCAGCCATTGCAGCCTTGTTGTACTTCGCATACGCTTCCGCTTTCTTCTCCATAGCTTCTGCTTCAGCAAGGCCTTTTGCCCTTGCAGCTTCAGCCTCTGCCTCACCTCTTGCACGGATACCGGCAGCCTCTGCCTCATACTTAGCTTTGATTCCGGCAGCTTCCTTCTGGCGGATCACCAGTTCAGCCTCTGCCTTCTTCTCTGCTGCATACTTGTCAGCATCTGCCTTCTTCTCGATCTCCGCAGCCAGCTCCTGCTGCTTGACATCAACTTCCTTCTGCTTCAGTTCCGCTTCACGCTCCACTTTCGCGATCTGCGCGTTGACGGTAGCTGCCTGGATCGTCTTCTGCTGTTCCTGATTCTGGATCTCATAAGCGGCATCTGCCTCAGCCTTCTTCACATCCGACTGCATCTTCAGTTCCGAA
>OMSN01000049.1 GCA_900313765.1 uncultured Eubacteriales bacterium | reverse complement strand
ACAAGAGCCTGGCGGGTGTATTTGCCCACAGGGACTGATCCGTCGGCAAGGGCGAAGCTGGATGCGGAAGCAAGATCCGCAAGTCCTGTGACTTTGGTATCGCTGCCATCATACGTGACGACGCAGACCTGGTTATTGACCACATCGACCCTGGTGCCGTCTGTCACAAGGCCTTTGTCTTCCAGCTCATTCATCTGCTTCTGCGCCGCAGAGAAGAAGACATCACAGGCAGCGCCTTCTTCGATCTGCGTCATCAGGGTTCCCGAACTGTCATAGCTCGGAATGATGGTGACATTGGGCTGAAGCTCGTTGTAAGCGGGGATGATGCTCTGATCCAGAACGGTATTCAGGCTCTTGGCCGCGAACAGGATAATCTCCGTCTCCGGGAACTGCTCGTTCTGCGTCTCGCCGGCGAAGACAGTCGATGAACAGCTGACCGCCAGAACTGCTGCAAATACCCATGCGAACTGCTTTTTCATAATGTGATCTCCTTTCGATGATAAGACGGCAGTATGAATTGTCAACTATATTCATAGTAAACTGAGCACGACCGAGTGTCAAGCAAAAAACACTCGCCTGTTTCGAGGCCGCCATAGCTCTGCACAGACCGGCGTGGGCACGGAAGAAGAACGCATTTAAAAGAGCATGGAGACGCGATATCTGCTATAATTATCATTTACAGACAGCAGTCCTCAGATTCTATTCACAGGAAAGAAGGAGCGCGGATGGCAGGACCTTATCGCGATGAACCGATTCCGGGCAGAAGGAGCGGCAGACCAGGCCGGTCCTATGACCGCGCGCATCCTGATGGAAGGAAGCGCCCATCCTGGACATTTATTTCCGAAGAAGAGCTGTTTGGCGGACAGAACCGCAGGACAGGGAATGGGCCGGGCAGTGAGGTTCCCGATCGTATCCGCGATCTCCTGGAGATGACCCGGCACTATGAGCTCACAGAGGAGAAGCGGACATCCGATTTCCTGAAACAGGCGGCATTCATGGCGGATTATGAGTGCGGGGAATACCGCATGCGAAGCATTCCGGTCCACCATCTCCATACCGGCTATCAGGAAATGAACGCGGATGAACTGCAGGGGTATTTCTCCTGGCGCACCCGCCTGCGCAGGAAGGAAGCCGTTCCTGTGACAAGGGACTTCATACGGCTCTATACCGCGGAGCAGATCAATCTGATCGGAGTATCAAGTCCGCAGGAAGCCCTGGACAACCTGCTCTGGCTGAAGGCTTACGTGCAGGACCGCAGCGGGCTGCTCTCAGATGCTTTGATGAAAAATGTGATCCGCGACTTTATCATCGCCCATGACCTGGATCATGATCTGGCGCTTGCTTACTGTATAGAGGACCCGGCGGCGGAAGCGGCAGCGCTGGCCCTGATGCAGTCAGATATCGCGGATGATTATTCTTTATATGAAGCACTTCGCTCGCTGGCAGGGGAGCGGATCGACGGATCGAAGTTCCTGCCGCAGGTGCCGGAAGACGCCTGCCATGTGATCGCGCGGGCATTCAGGGCATTGAATGTGCGGCAGAAAGAACTGAAAGGGAAGGGATTCACCCAGCAGCTGCCGGGAAGCGCAGTCAGGGTGAAGCATACAATGTTCGCCTGGCTCCCGTTCCGGTCGAAGCAGCCGGACGGATACCGCTATGAAGTGGACCCCGTCCGGAGTTACGAATACAGCCAGGGCATCTGGTACTGCAGCTGCTGCGGTTCCTGGAAGGATCAGGATGTGATCCGCACGATCTCAGACATTATCCGGGAATGCGAGAGACTCCTGCGCAAAACATTTCATTATAAAAATGCGCTTCCGGACCGGCGCAAAGATCCCCAGACAGCGAAGCTGATCAGCGACATCATCGCACAGTGGATGAAGGAGAAGGAAGCCAGGAACCGTCCCCAGGTGCGGATCGACCTGACAAAGCTCTCCGGGATCCGGACCGCTGCAGACATCACCCGGGAGCGGCTGCTGGAAGGAACCACGGAGCTGGATGACCTGCCGATGCCGTATACGGATGTCTTCGAAGCTCCCGCACCACAGGGGAATGATGCTGCAGCGGCTTCTTCCTGCGTCTTTACGCCGGACGAGGCGCAGTTCCTGAAACTGCTTCTCGAACAGGGTCCCTGGGAAGAATATCTTGCAGAAAAGCACCGAATGCTGTCCGTTTTTGCAGACGAGATCAATGAAAAAGTCTACGATGAGTTGGGCGATGTAATTCTGGAGATTGAAGACGGAAAACCTGTGTTGGTTGAAGACTATCTGGAAGATATAAAAGCCATGCTTATGTGAGAATATGCATAATATTACGCTGCATATCGAAAAAAGCGTATATTTTTTAATTTTTTTAAATTATTCCCCCAAAACTACTGGCATGTTCACACAAATAAGGTATATAATAGATTCCAAATACTGCGAAAGTGTACCCTCTGAGTACCCTCAGTATTTGGAATTTTTATTTTTAAGGAGACTATATTGGAAGACAAACAGAATATGGGCCCGGAACTCAATAAAGGAGCACCGGAGCCAAAACCCTGGCACAGAAAGACATGGCTTCGTATAGTCGCTCTGGTCATAGTGGTCGGGATGCTCGCCTCAGAGCTGCTGAGCCGGATCGTTTCATCGGATGCGCTGGTCATATCAGAGAACCAGCAGACCCAGACGCTGATCGACTCCGACCTGGCGGAAGCACTGAAGCATCCCATGGAACTGAGTGACGCGTACCGTAAGGCAGTCTATCGGCAGAAGCTGGAGGAACAGCGCAAGGAGAAACTGCTGACACTCGGACAGAAGGCAGAGGAACAGATTGCGGATGGCGAGTACAGGAAGGCAGTTTCCACTCTGGATGAACTTCTGGGAGAAGTCACGGAGGATGAGGCTGACATCTGGCAGCTGAAAATAATCAGAGCCCAGCTGCTCTTCTCGGACGGTCAGACACAGAAGTCCGAGCAGGCGTGTGCGGAGATCATCGACGCGCAGATGGATGAAGGGGGTATCGCTCATTTCATCCGGTCGCTGATCCATCTGGCGGACGAAGATTACGCTGCGGCCCGGGAAGACATACTTGGGGCACTGGATGCAGGCTATCCGCAGGAAGATATCTGTGACCTTCACCTGGCGTACTGTGACTACTACCTGGAAGATTACGAATCCGTCCTCAGCTATACGGCGAAAGCAGAAGAAGAGGGAATCTCAGAGAAGTACGATTATACGATCCTCTATCTGAACGCAATGTCCCAGATGCAGCTTGCGCGGTATAAAGACAGCATTGATTCCATCACGAAGCTGCTCGGGATGGAAGAGGAGAAAGATTCAGACGGGTCCCTTCTCTATTACAGAGGCGTCTGCAGTCTGGCACTGGAAGATTACAAGTCATCGATCGCTGACTTTAAAGCAGCGCAGGAAGCCGGATTCGGCGAATCGAAAGAGGACGGCCCCAAGAAGACAATGCTTCTGTACAATCTCGGTGTTGCCTATGCAGGCCGGGGGAAACCGAAGAAGGCGAAGAAGTACATGCAGGAGGTTATCTCCAGGGGAGATGACGAGACCCTGGCCAAGGCTGCACAGGATCTTCTGGATATGTACGAGGAAGCGGAGAAGGCAGCAAACGGACAATCCGGAACACAGTAACAGCAACTGATAACCATTCTGACAGCTAGTCAGATTACCTTCATGATCTATGGCGCAAGAGTGTATCACGATCAGTAGGAAAGGAGACACGAGAATGAAGCAGATCAAGCTGAAAAAAGTGATGCTGGCTGCGTTTATGTCAGCATCGCTTCTGCTCGGAACTGCAAGCTTCATTGCGGCGGAAGAGACTCCGTCGGAAGAAGTGGCTGCCGTGGAGACCCCGGCAGTAGAAGCTCCGGCACCAGCCCCAGCCCCGGCTCCGGCACCAGCCCCAGCCCCGGCTCCGGCACCAGCCCCAGCTCCGGCTCCAGCTCCGGCCCCAGCCCCGGCTCCGGCACCGGAACCTGCCCCTGTGGCAGCTGAGCCGGCACCGGCCCCTGTGGCAGCTGAGACGGCTCCGGCACCGGAACCTGCCCCTGCAGCGGCAGAACCGGCACCAGCCGCAGCTGAGACGGCTCCCGAAGCGCAGGTATCCGAACCGGCGGCAGAGACCGCACCGGCACAGGAGACGCAGCCTGCACAGGAGGGGACCCTTCAGTCGCAGGATGATCCTGCACCCGGCGATTCGGGGAATACGGGAGATTCCGGAGATCCCGGAACAGATCCTTCCGGTACGACTGAAACCGAAGTTCCGGGGGCAAATGATGTCGACACATCGGATGAGTCGAAGATTCCTGCAGGAAAGGCTGTGTTCGCCGAGAATGTGACAGGCGGCACGAATACTCTGGAGTCTGAGGCGGAATTCACCAACGCCACGGAAGACGGCAAAGAGGTCGACACCAAGAACGCGATCCAGAAGGCGGTCGATGCAGCCCTTGCAGCCGCGAAGACGGATGCGAATGCAGAGCTGACCATCACTGTGGAAGATGGTACCTACGATGGGGATATTCTGATCAAGCAGAATTCAGAATCTCCGTCTATCCTAAAGACGCTCTACATTCTTGCGAAGGGTGCCTTCACGGAACCGTCCGAAGGCGGAGTGATCGATAAGAGCACCGTTTCCTACAATGCGGCAGGCGGAGCCAAGGTCAACGGCAATATCATCATCGATGGTATCAATGTCGTCCTTGCCGGCCTGTACTACTCGCTGGACAAGACACTCAGCGTCAAGAACAGCACGACTACTGTGTACGGCACCACACAGGATGACGGACTGACGGTCAAGACCGAGAACGGTGAACTGATCGCCAGGACCGGTGACGGGTCGGATAAGATCACAGTACAAGGGGAAAATGGAGGCTCCGGCGGAAAGAGTGTAACTCTGGACGGCGGTGCGGGCAGTGACGTCTATACGGTAGATACGACGGTTGCCGGCAACGCGGGACAGACTGCCAATGTCTCCATAACAGATGCTGACGGCGGAAGACTTCATTATACCGGCAAGATCGACGGTAACAGCGCCGATGGCACCTATGATGAAGCAAACGGCAAGGCAGGCTCATTTACACTCGTTACCAAGAATGATGACGATGAGACTGCAGGAACTCTTGCTGTCACAACGACTGGCGTCGACAAGTTCTCGGATGAACTGTCCGGGAAGAAGACGATCCAGCTGACAGAAGAGAATAAGAACAATACGTTCGATAATGTCAGCTTCACAGACTTCAAGTACAGCCCGATCAACAATCTGGCCGAGCTGAAACTGCGTGTTGCGAACGGCATCCTGAACACTCTGATCATTGCAGAGGAACCGGATGAGAACGCAACGACGATCGATGATTCCATCGACGGCAAGTTCACGGTCGGCAATGTGGATGCAGGCAAGGCCAATCTCCGCATCGAGGGCAATCAGATCGAGCTGGCTGGAGAGATCAGCGCGGAGAATCTGATCGTCAATGCGGAAGATACGGATGGCATCAGGCTTCCGGAGCAGATCGTGGACAAGCTGGATCTGGGAGAAGATGACACCTTCTCACTGTTCGACTTCCTGACGATGGCTCATATCAATGTGAAGGAAGGCGCGAAGATCAAGACTGCGGGAGATACGCAGCTGAAAGCGACTTCCACACAGGGAAGCGGACTCATTCCGTTCTCAGGCGCCAATGCGGTCAATGTCAAGATCGGAAACGCGATCATTGATATCGACGGCAGTATCGAAGCGGGAGGCGCGGTCGAAGCGGCAGCCACATCCAAGGCTTCCATGGTTGCGACCAATGAGCTTCTGAAGAAGATCTATATCCCGCTGGCGGTTGATGTGGCCGTCAATACGGCCAGGGTCACCCTGGGCACGGGCGGTTCCATTATCGGAACCGAGGATGTCAAGATCACCAGCAACGCTCAGCTGAAGATGACCACTGTTGCAACGGTAGGTGCTCTTCCGTTCTCGCTGGCGGTTGGTGTTCCGCTGAATGATTCCCATGTGGCGGTCAACGGCAATGTGACTTCAAGAGAAGGAAGCATCACAGCCGAAGCGACCGGTACCATGACTGCGGTGACCGAATCCGCGAAGGAATCCAAGGCAGATGGTGAAGACGATGACGATGATGACGACGAGGAGGAAGAAGATACCTCATCCTTCCAGTTCGGCGGATTCTTTGCGATCAACGTCGCGATCCAGGATGTGGACGCGACCGTGGGAGAGAGCGCGAATCTGACCGCAGCCAAGGATATCACCGTCCATTCTGTCAGCAAGCAGGAAGTGACGACCAATGCCACTTCCGCAACAGGCGATGCGGATACGCAGACAGAGACGGAGTCAAAGGTCTCAGAGATCTTTGACAAGATCAAGAATGTCGTCAACACCGTGAAGGACTTCTGCTCCGGCAAGGGCAAAGAAGGGGATGGTATCGATGCCAAGGCGTACAATTACGCGACCGGACTTCTGAACAAAGCTCTTGGCAGAATCACCGGAAGCAGCGGCAATACCATTACCGCCAAGCCGACGGAGAACGGTATCCTGTCCGTTAAGACCAAGGAAGAAGTCGGCAAGGAAGTGGTGATCAAGGTTTCCCCGAACAAGGGATACAAGCTTAGCAGCCTCACCTATTCCTACATTCCGGCAGGCGCTTCCAAGGCAGTTGAGAACACCATCACGGCGACGGATGGAAAATATACCTTCGTAATGCCTTCAGCAGCTGTCACTCTGAAAGCAGTGTTTGTTGAGGACCCGTCTGCATCGGGAGATGACGATGACAGCGGTATCGCAGATCTGTTCAATGACGGCGAGAACAATCAGAACGAAGAGAATACGATGGGTCTTGAGGACCTGGTCAATGAGGGTGCTTCGGGTACCGACAGTGCTTCCGGCACAGGATCCCCGACCGACCCGGTGACCGAAGGCTCCATCTCCATCAAGAACTTTGAGTCTGAAGATAAGACTGAAGGAGAGAATCCGACTTCAGTCGGTTCGATCCTGTCTGACCATGAGAAGGCAAATGTCGGAGATCTGATCACTCTGACGATCAATCCGGCAGACGGCTATGAACTTGAGGACGGAACACTCCGCGCGATCTATAAGAATGCAGCAGGCAAGAAGATCCGCTACACGATCGCGAAGACCTCTTCCGGACAGTACAAGTTCACGATGCCTGAGGTAAAAGAAGGCGAAGAACTGACATTTGACGCATCCTTCAAGAAGAAGCCGGAAGGAAAGCCGGAACGCAGCAAGGATCCGAATGCCAAGACGACTTCTCAGGTGACAGGCGCGCTTGCAGTCAGTATCGTACTGAACAGCAATGAAGCGGTCATCGATACCAACGGCAAGATCACCTGCGGCGGCAAGCTGAGCGTGACGGCGGATGCCAGCACCAAGGCTGAATCCAATGCCAACGCGGCAGGCGTGGAACCGCACGAAGCCAAGAAGGAAGATAAGGACAAGAAAGACGATCCGACTTCTGACAAGTTCGAGGATGAAGTATACAGCGAGCAGATCCAGGGCTCTGTTGTGATCGGAACGACTACCAACGGTAAGGTAGAGTTCGCGTCCCAGGAGAGCACTCCTGTGGTTGCCGTCAGGATCAGCCCGGACGAAGGCTTCAAACTGAAGGAAGGAAGCCTCAAGGCTGAGGTCTCCACAGACCATAACGGCAAGATCGAGAAGAGAACGGTTGAGCTGGTTAAGAATGAGAACGAAGAAGGCGTCTGGTATCTGCCCGGCGATGAGAACAAGAAGCTTCTTGCAAGAACCTTCCGTATCATCGCAGAATTCGAAGGCATTGAGTACGATATCACCAAGTCTTCTTCGATCGACACCACGAAGGGAACCGTGACCCTGTCTGCCGACAAGGCAAAGAGCGGAGACAAGGTTACCGTTACCGCTACGCCGAACGAAGGCCAGATGGTATCCGCAGTTTATTATCTGTCGGATGGACATAAGACGCAGGTTGAGAAGAACGCGGAAGGAAAATATGTGTTCCGCCTTCCGGCCAAGAGCGTTACCGTCCTTGTCCAGTTTGATGAAAACGGATATCCGGTCTACATCGCAGCTGACAGCAAGAACACCATCACGGTCTCTGTTGCCCGTACGGCAGACAACGGAAGCTTCGTTGTCACTCCGGTCGACACCACCAAGACACTGAAGAGTGTCTCTGTAACCTATGGCTACAGTCCGTATGACTTTACGACAGAGAGTCCGGAAGTGGATTACTCTGACACCGTCGGAGAACTGGAATCCAACAAGATTGTCATTTCTCAGGGAACTGCTACAGTCAACATTCCTGCCGAGCTTCTTAAGGAAGGAATGATCCTGATCGTATCAGCGGCGCTGGGCGATGATGATACCGTGATCCCGGTATCGATCGATGTTGTGGTAACAGCACCGGATACCGATGCTCACGGAACGATCTCTACCAAGGGATATGTCAGAAATACAGACAAACTGACGCTGAATGTCACACCGGATAAGGGATACAAGGCGGACAAAGTACAGCTGAAGTTCACATACAAGAATGCAAACGGAGAGGATACAGAAGACGTATTCGACGTTGAGAAAAATGACAAGGGCGAATATGTATACGATCTGAGCAAAGTCAAGGGCATCTGGAATGCAACCGATATCGCACTGGTCGTGTCCGGCAAGTTCATCGTGGAAGACGCTGAAGAAGCAGGACTGAACAGCAGCACATCGCTTGGCGTTGCGATCAATGTCTCCGTGACCAACCACAGCAACCTGGCTATCATCCGCAAGGGTACAATCGAGGCAGGTTCTGTTGAAGTGACTGCCAATTCGAAAGCCGATGACACACCGGTCACCTCTGTTGCCAAGTCCGCAGCGGGCTACAGCAAGGGTGATATCGGAGCAGGCGGCGCTCTTACCGTTCATGTTGCATCCGATAAGACCAAGGCATTCATCATGAAGAATGCGAAGATCACGGTAGCAGACGGCGGCGATCTGAAGGTCAGTGCTGAGTCGGAAGAATCCTTCAGCACGGAGGCAGACGCAAGCAAGAGCAAAGATACACAGGCGAAGTCAACAGGCGTCGGCGCCGGAATCCTTGTTGCGGTTACAGGTGCCGAGGTCATAGCGGCGATCCAGGAAGATACGAAGATCGAAGCAATCAAGAAAACTGTGGATGAGGCAACAGGAGTCACAACCACGGAAGCAGGAAGCTTCAACGATGTGATCGTTACGCCGGGCATTAAATCAGCTGTGTATTTCGCTTTAGCTGCTATCCTCGAACCTCAGGACGAGATCATCCTGATCTCTCCATATTATGTTTCCTACCCTGCCATGGTGAAGCTGGCCGAGCCTACCGCCAGGATTGTGAACGTCACGCTGACGAAAGACTTTACTCTGGATATTGAGAAACTGAATGAAGGAAGGTGATTATTATTAAAAATTCGGAAGGATATAACGATCCTACAGCGTTTGAAGCTATGAAAAATTTAAGCGAAGAAGAGCGAAAATTTCATAAGCTTCTACGTACAATTTATACTATTTGTGAGCTTTCTGACTTTGAAATAGGCGAAAGAATCGTACTTAAAGATAAAAAAACTGGCAGAAAGAAAAATGGCGGGAGTGCCAGCCCCATCATTGACGACACGATGCTCTCGCTTCCCATTCCAGACGAGGATGACTCGCAATACTGTTCATATGATGAGATCAGCTATAACGGCTTCTCCTATTGGGACATCATCAAAGGCTTGAGGCGCGGGTGCGGAGATAAGTACTTTGATGAGGATCTACATGCCAAAAGTGGGCGGGGCTGCCACCTTGACCCCGACATTCGAAGGGGCATACGCGA
>OMSN01000091.1 GCA_900313765.1 uncultured Eubacteriales bacterium | reverse complement strand
TGCCTGCAAAGGAGACGGATCATGGAAATGACTATGCACCGATCTATTTCATGGCGTATGAATCAAGCAGTCTGCGTCTGGATACGACGGTTTATTATTCACCTTCTTCCCCCACGGAAGTGGTCATATCCGATATTAATCTCAGAGTGAAGCATGCTTTGAAGGAGAACGGCATCGAGATTCCGTATACATATCTGAATGTCGTGCAGAAACAGGTGCACGAATAATATCACAGATATATCATTTGATCAATTGATCAGGACTGTCCCTTCGGGACAGTCCTTTTTTATAAATAATTTGATTATTGTTCATGACAGAGAGCAAGACAGAACAGGCTTGATTTCAGGCATGTATGGATTGCATTTCTTTCGTATATTCATGATAGAATAAGTATCATTTCTTAAATGATTGAAATGCAGGAGAAAGAGAGATGTCAAAACCGCTGAAGACAATATGGGGAGAACAGCTGGACCCGAGACATGTGCTGGAAGAGTACCCCCGTCCGCAGCTGGTCCGCGGAAACTGGATGAATCTGAACGGATACTGGGACTATGCATTTACAAAAGATACGGCTGTACCGCTAAGGTGGGATGGCAGGATCCTGGTTCCGTTCTCTCCGGAAGCATTGCTGTCCGGCGTTGAGCGGCAGCTGCAGCCGGATGAGTATCTTCATTACCGCAGGAAAGTCAGGATCCGGGAAGGAAGTCTTGCTGAAGGAAGGTGGCTGCTTCATTTCGGGGCAGTGGACCAGATCTGCAGGGTTTATGTGAACGGATCGGAAGCAGGCTCGCATTCGGGGGGCTTTCTTCCGTTTACCCTGGATGTGACCGATCTGCTCAGAGAAGGGGAGAATCTGCTGTATGTCTGCGTCAGGGATCTTTCGGCTACTTCTTTTCACGCAAGAGGAAAGCAGGCTCTTCACAGCGGGGGGATGTGGTATACCGCACAGAGTGGTATCTGGCAGACGGTCTGGATGGAGCATGTGCCGCAGCTGTACATATCCCGGATCAAACTGGTCCCGGATTATGATCGGGGAAGAATCGGGATCAAGATCCTGGCGGCAGGAGAAGCCTTAGTGAAGGTACGGATCTCATTTCATAAGGAAGAGGCAGCGGCTGCAGAGATCAGAACCGGGAAACTGAGCTGGATCCGTCTGAAACAGTTCAGGAGCTGGACGCCGGAGAAACCGGACTTGTATGATCTGGAAATGTGGATGGGTGAAGACCACGTCACTTCGTATTTTGCCATGCGCAAGACGGAGATTCGCAAAGACAGCCATGGTATCCTGAGATTCTTTCTGAACGGGAAGCCGTATTACCATAACGGAGTGCTGGACCAGGGGTATTACTCTGATGGCCTGTACACAGCACCCTCCGATGAGGCACTGCAGTATGATATCCGCACCATGAAGGATCTGGGATTCAACATGCTGCGCAAACATATCAAGATCGAGCCCGACCGGTGGTATTATCACTGCGACCGTCTTGGCATGCTGGTGTGGCAGGACATGGTATCGGGCGGATCAACGTATCATACCTGGTTTGTCACCAATATCCCGTTCATCATGATGCGCACGGGGCGGATTGTCCGAGACAGCAATTACCGGCTGCTTGCAAGACAGGAGAAAGAGGGCAGACGGGAATACGCGGGAGAACTGAAGGAAACGATATGCCATCTGTACAACCATCCGTGTATCGTGGCGTGGGTGCCGTTTAATGAGGGCTGGGGACAGTTTGACGCAGATAAGGCAGTAAAGCAGATCCGGAGACTGGATCCATACAGGATGGTGGATCAGGCGAGCGGATGGTTTGACCAGGGCGGCGGGGATATCTACAGTATCCACAATTACTGGAAGAATCTGATCGTGAAGCCTGTGAAGGACCGGGTCGTGGCGCTGACAGAGTTCGGCGGACTGTTCCACAGGGTACCGGAGCACAGTGTCCATGAACATTTTTACGGATACCGGAAATATGCATCCTTGTCTGCGCTGACAGAAGGATTCCGGAAGCGATGGGACGTGGAACTGATCCCGAATATTCTAAGAGGGCTGAGTGCATCCGTATATACGCAGGTCAGTGACATCGAGGAAGAGCTGAACGGCCTTCTGACCTATGACAGGAAGCTGCTCAAGGTCAATGCCGATAAGGTCCGGGAGATGAACCGGAAACTTGCAGAAGCATTTGCCGGGGCAGTGAAGGCAGCCGTCCCCCGTTGATCAGGTCTGCTCAGTAAATGACTGTGCGCGGTGACCCGCTGTGGTCATTTGGCAAGTGAGCGGACCAGGGAGTGCACATAGGAAGAGAGGGTATCCGTATCTTCCAGC
This sequence comes from uncultured Eubacteriales bacterium, assembly GCA_900313765.1. GTDB lineage: Bacteria > Bacillota > Clostridia > Lachnospirales > Lachnospiraceae > Porcincola. The sequence continues at coordinate 5,344 of OMSN01000091.1, read as the reverse complement.
AGCCTGGGCTGATATTCAAACCAGGACAGCCGGTCTTTGAAGGAAGAGCGGAAAGAGGGCAGGAATCTTTCATCCGTCTGCGGAAGGAAGGTGCCCTCTTTTTTTACATAACAGTTCTGTGCGGTTGCTTTCCTCCGGTGGGCAGGATCCACGAAGCATGCCACGGACTTGTGCATGGCAGTATCCTCTTCGGGCAGGTAATAATACTCTCTATAGTCCGGGAAGAAATGATAGAGAGTCCCATGGAAAAATGGAATCGTAACGGTAACAGAGCTGCCCTGCACCTTGATCTTCCAGGCACCCATATCCGTACACAGATCTGTCGGTACGCAGACCGGGATGGTATAGGAAGCTTCAAGGCAGCAAACTCCAGCAGGATCAACTGTGCCAGGATCGCAGGGCTTTGATGAAGGATGGAGAACATTACCGTCCATATTCAATATCTTGCAGCAGACCGGATCATCGCCTGCGCAGATCAGGGGATAGGAAATGATGGGAGTCATCGCAAGCATGCCCAGGACATCCTCGTAATTGTGGAGGAACAGAGCGCGGAGGGAGGCTTCCATATCCTCTGCAGTGCGGTTTCTGACTTCGCGGTACACCTGGATCAGTTCCCCTCCGTTATAGGGATCCTTCCTTGAGATCTGCAGGAACTGTTCCACGGATTTCTGATTGAGACGGGACATGCCCAGCATGGACTTGCAGGGACGGATCTCCTGGTACAGATCCACTGTCCGGAGCCCTTCGAAGGGATTACCCATCTGGTGGGAAGCGCATTTTTCTCTGAGATAAGGCAGATCAAAACGATCTCCGTTGAATTCGACGATGGTGTCATAGTCTTTCAGCACATCCAGAAACTGCTGCAGGATAAGCGCCTCTTCAGCGGCTGTCTCGGCAAGCAGCTGTGTGATCATCCAGGTGCCTGCCTCTTCCGGGCTCAGTTTCACAGCCCAGCCGATCATATACAGCTGGGAAGTAGATGCACGGAACCCCGTGGTTTCAATATCGAAATAAATAACCTTCTCAGGGGTCAGACCCCTTGCTGTCAGATAAGCCTCCTGGCAGGAGGCGGTGTGCTGCTGCTGTCTCATAGTACGCTCCTTTGGCGCTGCAGGATTGTCCCACAGAGATTGTACCCGATATGTCCAGCCCGGGCAATCAGTTCCCAGATGACATACAGACCGGTTCAAGATATAATGTGAGGATGTAAGGATCAGAAGCCTTGAAAACGAGGCAGGAGAGATATCCCACGATATGCAGACATACCGGACAAAGACGAGCTTAATTCTGTACTTTCTGCAGGGCGCGAAGCGATATTTCGCTTTGAGCCTTCTGTTTGCTGCGATGGTTTCGCTGCTGGATATGATCAACCCGAAGATTATCTCTTTCACCGTGGACTGTGTGATCGGCACGGCGGAGCCGAGACTTCCCGCCTTCGGTATGAAGCTGGTGGAGTGGGCCGGAGGGATCGAAGTTCTGCGTCGGCACCTGCCGTATCTGGCGCTGGCAGTTGCCCTGGTCGGAGCTCTTGCCGCTCTTGCCAGGTTCCTGTTCAGGGGATGCAACGCCAGAGGCGCCGAGACCTTTGTCGAGCGCACGCGCTGCGAACTGTTCCGGCATATTATGAATCTTCCTTATGTGTGGCACAGTGAGAACAGTACGGGCGATATCATCCAGCGCTGCACCTCGGATGTGCAGACGATCAAGCGCTTTATCTCAGAGCAGCTGGTACAGCTGGTGCGAACGGTTATCCTGATCCTCCTGGCCCTTGGCTTCATGGCAGGGATTCACTGGAAGGTCATGATGGGATCCGCGGTCTTCATCCCGGTGATCGTCGCATACTCCCTCATTTTCCATACAAAGATCGGCCCCGCGTTTGAGAAGGTGGATGTCGCCGAAGGCGCGCTCTCGGCCATAGCACAGGAGAATCTGACCGGCGTACGTGTCGTTCGGGCCTTCGGGCGGGAGATCTATGAGCGGGAGCGTTTTGAGAAGCAGAATGAATACTATACAGGATTCTGGGTATACCTCATGCGGCTGCTCGCCATGTACTGGTCTACGGCGGACATCCTGACCGGATTCCAGGTGCTGTCCGTGATTGTTCTGGGGTCTGCTGCCTGTATCCACGGGACACTGACCGCAGGCGGGTTTATCGCGATGATCTCCTACAATATGATGCTGATCTGGCCGGTGCGCCAGCTCGGCAGGGTCATTTCAGAACTGAGCAAGGCAGGAATATCGATCGAACGACTGCGGTATATCATGAATTCAGAACCGGAATCGGACAGGACGGATGCTCTGGAGCCGCCGATGAACCGGGATATCGTATTTGACCATGTGTCATTCGCATATGAGCATGCTCCGGGTGAGGCGCTTCATGATATCAGCTTCACGATCCCTGCGGGCAGGACCATCGGTATCCTGGGAGGTACCGGATCGGGTAAATCAACCCTGATGTATCTGCTGGAGAGGCTCTATGTACTGCCTCCGGAATGCGGCAGGATCACTGTCGGGGGCGTGGATATAGCGGATATCCGGCTGCAGCATCTGAGAAAAAACATAGGGCTGGTGCTTCAGGAACCGTATCTGTTCTCCAGGACCCTGTCAGAGAATATCGGTATTGCGGTGGAGAAGCCCCAGAAGAAGGATATCCGGAGGGCGGCGAAGGCTGCGAGCATCGATGACGCGATCAGCAGCTTCACAGCCGGATATGATACTTTTGTCGGGGAGCGGGGTGTAACACTCTCGGGAGGACAGAAGCAGAGAACCGCCATCGCGCAGATGCTGATCCGCAGGCCGCCTGTGATGGTATTTGACGATTCGCTGTCCGCGGTTGATGCCCAGACAGACAGTCAGATCCGCAGATCGGTAAAGGAGATGACGGGCTCATCCACAGTGATCCTGATCGCGCACCGGATCACGACCCTCATGAACGCGGATCAGATCATCGTGCTGGACAAAGGCAGGATCCGGGAACAGGGAACGCATGAGGAACTGATTGAACAGGGAGGACTCTACAGGCGGATCTTCGAACTGCAGTCAGCAGGTGCGGATGCGCTGAACGAACCTGCCGGGCAACCCATAAGCTGATACCCGGTTCGGGGATAAGCAGCGCACAGAACTGTACATCACAGATGTATCGAGGGATGGCGGGAAGAATAGGCTGAGAGAGGAGGAACGCATGAACGCAGAAGAAGAAAAACAGATCTCGCTGCCGTTTTTCGGCGTTCCGCGTCTGTTTCCGTTCCTGAAGCCTTACCGGTGGAGGATCGCCTTCATGATCCTGCTCGGCGGTCTGTCAAGCGTGATCGATGCCCTGTACCCGCTGTTCAACCGGTACGCGCTGGATCATTTTATCGCAGACCGGACCCTTACGGGAATCGGCGTGTTCATCGCACTGTATGTGTGCCTGGTACTGGCGCAGGCGGCGGTTAACTTCAAGAGCACCTCTGACTGCGGCAGCCTGGAAGTGACTGTAAATAAAGATCTTCGAAACGCAGCATTCAACCATCTGCAGACGCTGTCGTTTTCCTACTACAACCAGAATTCCGTCGGCTATATCCATTCCCGCGTCATGTCGGACACTGGGCTGATCGGTGAACTGGTCTCCTGGAGGATGATGAATTTCATCTGGAGCGGTTCTTACCTGATCGGTATACTGGTTGTGATGGTCATCATCGACATCCGTCTGACCGGATATATCCTGCTGCTGGTACCGGTTGCGATCGTTGCAATGGTCTTTTTCCAGAGGAAGCTTCTGAAGTATAATCGTATCATACGTGAGATCAATTCCCGGATCACAGGCAATTACAATGAAGGCATCACAGGGGCCCGCACCATCAAGATACTGGGTGTGGAGCGGAAGATGATCGACGATTTCAATCAGGAAGCGCTCAATATGAAGAGGGCATCGGTCAGGGAGGCTCACTTCTCTGCACTGTTCCTATCCTCCATCACCATGATGTCATCCATCGTGCTGGCACTCATCCTGGGGCAGGGCGGCATGCTCACACGGGAAGCCCTGATGCGGATCGGGACACTGTCCGTCTTCATGTCTTATGCGCTGGAGATGCTGGAGCCGATGCAGAATATCATCGAGACGATCTCTGCGTTTTCAGCGATCCAGGTCAATATAGAGCGCCTGACACGCCTGCTGGCGGAGCAGTCCGATGTGGCGGACTCACCACAGGTAGTGGTGCTGGAACATTTCAACCTGAAGGTGCCCAGGGGAACCAATATCGCGATCGTGGGAGAGACCGGTGCCGGCAAGTCCACGCTGGTGAACCTGGTCTGCCGGTTCTATGAACCGACGAAAGGACAGGTTCTGATCGACGGGCGGGATGCCAGGGAACGCTCCCAGCTGTGGCTGCACAGCAACATCGGCTATGTTCTGCAGTCACCGCACCTGTTTTCCGGAACTGTGCGGGATAACCTGCGCTATGGGAAACCGGACGCAACCGATGAGGAGATACTGGAGGCTCTTCGCATCGTCTCCGCCCAGGATGTGCTGGCGAAAATGGACAAGGGACTTGAATCGGATGTCGGAGAAGGCGGAGAATTGCTCTCCACCGGGGAGAAGCAGCTCTTCTCCTTCGCAAGGGCTATCCTGGCGGATCCTAAGATCCTGGTGCTGGATGAGGCGACTTCTTCCATCGATACGGTGACCGAGAAGAAGATTCAGAACGCTATTGCGATCCTGATCCGCGGGCGGACTTCCTTTGTGATTGCGCACCGCCTGTCAACGATTGTGGATGCGGATGTGATTCTGGTGGTTCGGGATGGCCGGATCATCGGTAAAGGAACACATGAGGAACTGATGAAGGAGAGAGGATACTACTACGAACTCTACCGCAAACAGTATGAGGAACTAGTGTGGGAGACCTGAAGAATGAAGCAGAAAACGGAGGAGAGAGACATGTTAAAAAAGCCGGTACTTGTAATCATGGCAGCAGGGATGGGCAGCCGTTACGGCGGACTGAAACAGATTGATCCTGTGGATGAACAGGGACACATCATTATGGATTTCTCGGTGTATGACGCACACCGCGCAGGATTCGAGGAAGTCATCTTCATTATCAAGAAAGAAAATGAACAGCTGTTCCGTGAGGCGATCGGAGACCGCGTGAGCGCGACCATGAAGGTACGCTATGTTTACCAGGAACTGCTGAACATTCCGGAAGGGTTCGAAGTGCCGGAAGAGAGGGTGAAACCCTGGGGAACCGGACATGCCGTTCTGAGTGCGGAGCCGGTGATCGACGGTCCGTTTGCCGTGATCAATGCGGACGATTATTATGGGGCGGAAGCTTTTGATCTGATCTACCGGTATCTCACCGGTCCGGAAGCG
>OMSN01000064.1:9470-11339 GCA_900313765.1 uncultured Eubacteriales bacterium | reverse complement strand
TTCGGGATGGAACTGCACCCCGTAAATGGGATACTCTGTATGCTCCACCGCCATGACTTCTCCGTCTTCCGTACCGGATTCTCAGAGGGCGAGTGGAGAGATCCGAACTATACACCCAACGTTCCTGAGGATATCATCCCGCTCCTGCCGTATATCTACTGCTGCCATGCCAAGTTCATCAACATGAGCGACGACTTCGAGGAGACAACGATCCCGTATCCGGAGATCATCAAGGTCATGCAGGAGAACGGTTATGATGGCTATCTCCTGAGCGAATACGAAGGCGCAGACAAATATGACCAGGGATATGAAGTGGGACAGACCCTGAGAAAACAGCACATCATGCTCAAGAATCTGCTGGGCGACTAAGGAGGTATCACAATGGAAAAACAGGTTATCCAGTCTGTAGGATTCAGAAACACGAAAGATGAGAATGGAAATGTTACGGGATTCCAGTTTAAAGTGAGACTTCCGTATTACAGAGGAATCTTCCTCTCCCAGCTTCGTCCGGGCACCCTCTTTGTGGATGGCGAGAAGATTGAGAAAGATGACATCGTCTGGAATATCAACGGTGAAGACTTCACCAACGAAGAGATGAAGACCGACTTCCAGACACACTGGGCAGTCACCTCCCCTGCAGTTCTGAAGGTGAAGAAGGCCGGCGGACTGGCACAGGGCTACCATGATCTGAAGTACGGCTTCTGCTTCACATCATCCTATATGCCTCCCATCATCCAGGATCACCTGGATCCGGATCAGGAGAGCATGGTGTTCATGCCCGAGTTCGGCCATCATGTAAATGAGAGAAGACTGCTGATCGTCTGACAGAGATAATAAATTTCACTTTTTTTTATCCTGTTTCAGACCAGAAGCAGGCAGAATGCAATATTTGTCAATCAAAATATCCGTCTGGGCTAGTTTGACCCCATATTTCAAGCTATAATAACAGACAGACAGGGGCGTAAAGCCCGGAAATGTAACGGAACGCGTTATACAGTGCAGCATATTTTAAAAGGGAGGAATCAAAAATGAGCAAAAAGCTTCCGGTTGGAATCCAGGTGTACGGTCTGAGAGATCTTCTTGAGAACACTCCGGAGAACTTCAAGAACGTTATGCAGCAGGTCAAGGATCTGGGATATGACGGCGTTGAGCTGGCTGGTCTGTATGGTCTTGCACCTGAGTTTGTCAAGGAAGTGCTTGACGAAGTAGGTCTTGTGCCGATCAGCGCACATGTTGCCTTCGCTGAGATGATGGAAGATCTGGATACCATCATCGCTGATTACAAGAAGATCGGCGTACAGTATCTGGTTATGCCTTACATGGCAGAAGAGTATCGTCCGGTGAATCCGGAAGGCTTCCAGAAGTTCCTTCCGATGCTGAACGAAGTCGGCAAGAAGATCCATGATGCCGGAATGACATTCCTGTATCACAACCATGACTTCGAGTTCGTCAAGATGGAAGACGGACAGTGGGGCTACGATGTAATGTTCGCATCCATCCCGCATGACAACCTGATGCCGGAACTTGACACCTGCTGGTGCGATGTTGCTACAGGCGACGCTCCCGGATTCATCAAGAAATATTCAGGACGCATCCCTGTAATCCATCTGAAGGACTACATCAAGAAGGGTGAAGTCAAGAACATGTACAAGCTGATCGGAATCGACGAAGAAGAGTCCGAGGGCGACACCGGTTACTTCGGTCTTCGCCCGGTAGGCTTCGGCCAGATGATCTGGGAGCCGGTTCTGGAAGCAGGCCTGGCAGCAGATGCTAAGTGGGTCATCGTAGAGCAGGATGAGCACTATGAAGTGGATCCGCTGGAGTGCGCAAGAAGAAGCCGTGAGTATCTGAAGATCCTCGGCTGGTAAT
>OMSN01000064.1:0-9436 GCA_900313765.1 uncultured Eubacteriales bacterium | reverse complement strand
ACAACTCCAACTCAAACGAAAGGAATCAATCATGAAAGAATTGAGAATTGGTATCATCGGCTGCGGTATGATCTCTCACAGACATATGACCGTTATCGAGAATCTGAAAGCTCTCGGCTACAACCTGAAGGTCGTAGCGGCTGCCGAAGTCAAGAAGGACAGACTGATGGCATGGGGCAAGCAGTATGGACTGGATGAGAAGGACCTGTATCAGGACTTCCGTGAGATGCTGAAGAGAGATGACATCGACGAGATCGAGGTCTGCGTACACAACAACCTGCACACCTCCGTCGCGACTGCAGTCATGGCAGCAGGATTCCCGTGCTATTCCGAGAAGCCGATGGCAGCAAGCTATGCGGATGCCAAGATCCTTTATGACGCACAGAAGAAGTATGGTCAGAAGCTGGCAATCCAGATCAGCTCCATCTACAATCCGCAGACCCGTATCGCGAAGAAGATGATCGCGGAAGGCAAGCTCGGTAAAGTTTATCATGCACGTTCCGTCGGCCACAGACGTCAGGGCCGCCCGGGTTATGATATGCCTTTCTTCAGCCCGGATTTCATCGATCCGAAGATCGGCGTTCACGGACCGCTGTTTGACCTTGGCATCTATCATCTGGCACAGATGCTCTATGTACTGGGCATGCCGGAGCTTGAGAGCGTATACGGCTTCCAGAGCTGCGATTACTGGACCGATCCGGCTATCGACAAGCTGGTTGGACGCACCGCACCGGTTGAGGATCTCGGCGTAGGCCTTGCCCGCTTCAAAGGCGGCCTGAGCATGGATATCTATGAGGACTGGGCAATCCATATGGAAGATATCGGCGGAAGCTTCATCGCTGGTTCTCTCGGCGGACTGAAGTTCCTCGATGTTGACCAGACTGGCGGCCCGATGGCAGTTCCGGCAGGCGGACAGATCGTCGGCGGCGGCAACCTGCAGAAGCCGAGACTGGTGTACTATGGTGTAGATTCCGAGGCGAAGCTCTTCGAGACCAAGCTCGACTGCGCGATCGGCGATGTCACCGGACAGCAGGAACTCCTGATCCATCCGGAGATGGCTATGTACAACGACAACCAGCTGCAGTGGTACTCCTATCTGTGGGGCGATCTCACAGACGAGACCAGAATCGACTCCCCGTACATCGCTATGCAGACCGCATTCCTGTCTGAGGGCGTTGTCCTCTCCAGCGAACTTGGCCGCAGCGTGACAGCAGACGAGATCAAGGCTATGGCGAAGTCCATCGCTCTTCGTGAGCAGGAGACCGAATTCGGAACCATCACATATGATTTCGATGATTACAAGGCATAATCGCGCAGAACACAATTCAATAACATCAGCATAATGCCAGACGGCCGGAACCAGTTTCCGGCCGTCTTTTTTTATGCACAGAGCATTGCCTGATCCGGAGCAAGAGAAGATAAAATGCCGGCAATCCTGTACATAGACAATGAAAATGATCAATGCCATAATGACCCCAGAGAGCTGTTTCGCAATTTTGCCAGGATGGAACTGATTGCCGACGGGAGGACTGCATGAGATACGGGCATTTTGATAATGAACACAGGGAGTATGTCATCGACAGGGTGGATCTGCCTGTCTCCTGGACCAATTATCTGGGCGTGGAGAAGACCTGCATGGTGGTCAATCATACAGCAGGCGGCTACCTGTTTCATGATTCGCCTGAGTATCACCGCGTCACCCGTTTCCGCCCCAATGCGGTCCCTATGGACCGTCCGGGGCATTACGTCTATGTACGGGACAACGAAGACGGCGACTACTTTACCATCTCCTGGCAGCCCGTAGGAAAGGACCTGGACCAGGCACAGTACCGCTGCCGGCATGGTTTGTCCTACTCTGTATTCGAATGTAATTACAGGGAACTGAAATGTGCCCAGCGCATGTCGGTTCCGATGGGGGATGATGTACTGCTCTGGGACGTGACGATCGAAAACACGTCCGACAGGCGCAGGGATCTCACTCTGTTTTCCTATCTTGAATTCTCGTTCCATCAGATCCAGATCGATAACCAGAACTTTCAGATGAGTCTGTACTGTGCCGGTTCTTCCTATGAAGATGGTGTGATCCTGTACGACCTGTTCTATGAAGAGTTCGGGAACCAGTTCTTTACTGCCAGCTTTGAGCCCGACGGATATGACTGTCTGCGGGATACCTTCCTTGGAACCTGGCATACCGAGAGCGATCCTGCCGCCGTAAAGCGTGGGAACTGCTTTGGCTCATACGAAAAAGGCGGCAATCACTGCGGATCTTTGCAGAAGAACCTGAGCCTGGAGCCCGGAGAGAAGATACGCGTGGTATTTCTTCTGGGAGAAGGCGGAATCGAAGAGGCAAGGAAAGCCCGCCTCGCCTACAGTGACTTCAGTGTGGTGGATGCCTCTTATGAGAAGACACGCCGGTACTGGGATCAGAAATGTTCTGCACTGCAGATTCAGACTCCCAGTGATGCCATGAACACCATGATCAATATCTGGACCCTGTACCAGTCGCAGATCAATGTCCTGTTTTCCCGGTTTGCTTCCTTCATTGAAGTAGGCGGCAGGACCGGGCTGGGATACCGGGATACCGCACAGGATTCCATGACGATCCCCCATGCGGAACCGCAGAAGTGCAGGGAGCGCATCGGCCAGCTCCTGCAGGGACTGACAGGAGAGGGATACGGGCTGCATCTCTTTGAGCCCAGATGGTTCGAGCCGAAGGATCCGAATGCGAAGGAACCGTTCCGCTCACCGACAGTCATTCCGCAGGTGAACCGGAAGGACATCGTACACGGTCTGGAAGATGCCTGTGCGGATGACGCACTCTGGCTGGTCCCGGCGATCGTGGAGTATATCCGTGAGACAGGCGATCTGTCCTTCGCAGACGCGGTGTATTCCTATGCGGATGGCGGAGAGGGTACCGTTTATGAGCATATGAAGCGCATACTGGAGTTCTCCGCAAGGCAGGTCGGACAGAACGGGATCTGCAAGGGACTTCGGGCGGACTGGAATGACTGCCTGAACCTTGGAGGGGGAGAGAGCGCAATGGTCTCATTTCTTCATGTATGGGCATTGGATCATTTCACTGATCTTGCCCGGTATCTGGGGGAAGTCAGGAAGAATGCGCCGGATTATCTGCAGGATGCAGACCATTACAGCAGGATGCGGCGCGAAGTGATCCGGACCTGTGAGGAGCAGCTCTGGGACGGAGAGTGGTATATCCGCGGAATCACCAAAAACGGAAAAAAGATCGGAACCGCTTCCGACGCAGAGGGGAGGGTCCATCTGGAGAGCAATGCCTGGGCTGTTCTGTCGGGGGCTGCGCCTGAAGACAGAGGCCGGAAGGCAATGGACAGTGTCTACAGTTATCTGTTCACCCGGTACGGGCTGATGCTGAATGCGCCTTCCTATACGGTGCCGGACGACGATATCGGCTTCGTGACCAGGGTCTATCCGGGAGTCAAGGAGAACGGCTCCATCTTCTCCCATCCGAACCCCTGGGCGTGGGCTGCGGAGTGCAGGCTGGGGCGCGGCGACCGGGCGATGGAGATGTATGATGCCCTGTGCCCGTACCTTCAGAATGACATCATCGAGGTCCGGCAGTCCGAGCCGTATTCCTACTGCCAGTTTATCATGGGCAGGGACCATACCGCCTTCGGGCGGGCAAGGCATCCGTTCATGACCGGATCCGGAGGATGGTCGTATTATTCGGCGACACGGTATATACTGGGGATAAGGCCGCAGTTTGACAGGCTGACCGTCGATCCCTGCATCCCGAAGGCATGGGACGGGTTCCGTGTGGAACGTATGCTTCGAGGCGCGCGCTACCGGATCGAAGTGCGCAATCCGGACCATGTGAGCAAAGGGGTGCGTGAGATCTATGTCGACGGCCGCAGGAGTGACAGGATACCGGTCATGGAGCCGGGAAGTGATACAGAGGTAGTCATTATCATGGGCGGCGGGAATGCCGCAGGAGGGAAAGCATGATACAGTTCGGGACCGGCGGATGGCGCGCCATCATAGGAGATGAATTTACGAAAGCCAATATCCAGCTTCTCAGCAAGGCTATGTGCATACGGATGAAGCAGGAGGGAAATGACAGGCAGGGCATCCTCATCGGGTATGACCGCCGTTTCCTGTCCAAAGAAGCCATGCGCTGGTGCGGAGAAGTCTTTGCGCAGGAAGGCATCACGGCGATGCTGGTCAACAAGGCGGCGCCGACACCGCTGATCATGTATTACGTCCAGAAACACGAGCTTCCCTATGGGATGATGATCACAGCCAGCCATAACCCATCCCTGTACAACGGGATCAAGATCTTCACGGCGGGCGGCAGGGATGCGAGCCGGGAAGTGACGGATGAACTCGAGCAGATCCTGGCCGGTATTGATCCGGAGCAGGTTCATGGCATGGAGTATGAGAAGGCGGTCGAGGAAGGACTGATCCGGGAAGTCTATCCGCTCAATGAATATATTGACAGCATTCTTGAGAGGATCGACTGCGAAGCGATCAAGGCTGCGCAGTTGAAAGTAGCGCTGGATCCCATGTACGGAGTGTCCGGCATTCCGCTCAAGACCCTGCTTTACACCACACGCTGTGATATCGAGACGATCCACGACAGCCATGACACGCTGTTCGGCGGGAAGATGCCAGCCCCCAGCGCCAGTACTCTCCGGCCGCTGATCGCCAGCATCATGGATTACCCGGCTGACATCGGGATCGCCACGGACGGAGACGCGGACCGGCTGGGAGTCATAGATGATACCGGGCGGTACCTGCATGCCAACGATATCCTGGTCCTGCTGTACTACTACATGGTCCGGTACCGCGGGATGCATGGAGCGGTGGTCCGCAACGTGGCAACGACACACATGCTGGACCGCATTGCCCGTAAATTCGGGGAACAGTGTTATGAGGTTCCGGTTGGATTTAAACATATCTCCGCGAAGATGAGCGAAACCGATGCGCTGCTGGGCGGGGAGTCTTCCGGCGGACTGACCGTTCGCGGCCATATCAACGGCAAGGACGGGATCTATGCAGCCATGCTGCTGATCGAGATGATCGCGGTGACCGGGAGAAGTATCTCTTCCATCTACCGGGATATCGAGAAGGAATGCGGCAGTATCCATATGGAAGAGCGTGACTATCGGCTGACAGCGCAGCACAAGGAAGATGCATACCGGCTTCTGTTTGAGAGAAAAGAACTTCCGCAGTTTCCATTTCCGACAGAGCGTATATCCTATCTGGATGGAGTGAAGATCTACTTTGAAAATGACGGATGGATCATCGCACGTTTCTCCGGAACAGAACCCGTGCTTCGCATATTCAGCGAGATGCCCCGCGAGGAAGACTCGAAGATGCTGTGTGACAGACTGGAGGAATTCCTGGGACTGGGGGACCTTGCATGAAGATGTGTCCCGGCGCAGGTACGCTGGCGGCGTACTTGAAAGGGATCAGGACGGATATCTATGGAATTGAAAGGGAATCATTTCAGGATCCGCAAACTGACGAGCGGTATGATCATGGTCATCCTGACCTGCTGGATCATACCCTACTTTGTGCTGTCCGGAATCCTGATCACAGCCTATACCCGCCGCAATGACAGGCAGATCGAGCAGAACATCACTTCCTCCTGCGAGAACGGCGGCGCCTTGGTGGCGGATCACCTGAATACGGTGATCGACAAGTCCCGCCAGGCTACCTATGACGGCATAATCCGGGCCAGCTATGAATCCTGGGTCAAACACGGCGATGAGTCTGCGATGTACCGGGAGATCACTTCCTATCTCAGTTCGACCTACAAGTTCAGCAAGATCATATCGAATGCCATCCTGATCTTCCGCACCCCCATGACAATGGAATACTACACCTACAGCAACGCGGCCGGCGCCACCTACGCAGGGATCGAGGAATTCCAGAGCACAGCCAGACAGGCGGTTCTGGCGGCAGCGCAGGAGCTGGACACCCGGATTGTTTTTATCGGCGTCTCCGGACATCTGTATGCGGTGCGCAACCTGGTGCTGAACAATTACGAACCCTTCGCCACCCTCGTTCTGGAAGTGAATGCCGACAGAGTCTTTGAGAGCATGAACAGTGTCCTCTGGCAGACCCAGGGAGAGGTCTGGCTGGACGGAGAACCGATCGGCTCATATCCGAAGGACAGACCGCAGACAGAGGAAGAGCAGAGTGAGAGCGGCAGTACGGACTCTGCGCCTCAGGATATGCCATCGATCTCAGAAGAGGAACTGGCCGGGATGTCAGAGGGGGGAATGTCCGTCGTCATGTCGCAGGACCGCAGCAGTGCCTGCATGGTCATGAAGTACAACTATCAGTACTTTTATTTCTTCGGAAGCCTGGACCGGTCCCGGATGTTCAGCGATCAGAGAAGTTACCTGTCCATCTATCTGCTCGTATGCGTCATGCTGATCCCGCTGTTTGTGGCGACCGTCTGGTATTTTTTCAGAAACATAACGGTGCCTGTGCGCAAACTCATGACCGGGACGGACAAGATCCGGGCCGGGGAATACGGCTGGAGGGTCGAATCCTTTGACGGAAATGAAGAGATGGGGCATCTGGTGGACAACTTCAACCATATGGCCGGGAGACTGGAGGAGTCCTTCAACCGGATCTATGTGGAGGAGATCGCAGGGCGGGATGCCACCCTCAAGGCGCTGCAGTCCCAGATCAATCCTCATTTCCTGAATAATACGCTGGAGATCATCAACTGGAAGGCCCGGATGAACGGAAATGAAGAGGTCAGTGAGATGATCTCTGCCCTGAGCACGATGATGAATGCGACTCTGAACCGGAATGATGAGATGTTCATCACGCTCCGGGAAGAACTGCGCTATGTGGATGCCTACCTGTATATCATCCGGCAGAGGTTCGGGGAGAAGTTCGTATTCGAAGAGCAGACGGATGAGAGCCTGATGGATATCCTGGTCCCCAGACTGATCATCCAGCCCCTGGTGGAGAATGCGGTTGAGCATGGAATGCCTCACTCCGGGGAGCGGTGCGGAAGCCTGCGCATCTATATGGAGCCGGATGAGGAAGGCACCGGTTCCGTGCTTGTGATCCGGGTGGAGAATAACGGGGAACTGACTCAGAAGGACCGGGAACGGATCCGGGAACTGCTCAGCGAAGAGGTGCATGTGGGAGAGAATCCGGACAGGACCGGCATCGGGATCCGCAATGTGCATCTGCGTCTGCGGATCCTGTACGGACCCAAGAGCGGGCTGCGCATCTTTGATGAAAATGGCATGACTGTCAGTGAACTGAGGATCCTGCAGGCAAGCACAGACAAAACTGCGCAAGCGCAGACAAATCTTCCTGCATCCTCTGACAATCCGAAGCAAACACAGGACAAACACGTTCATTCAAGTTCACCTTCTGCCGCGGTATGATACAGACAGATACAGAAAACAGAACGCGGCACAGCCGCACTGATACGGGAGGTTATTATGAGAAGGAAACTTGCATGGACACTTACGGCAGCCATGGTCGCCGGCGCCCTGATGGCAGCTCCGGCATTCGCGGACGGTGTGACGATCAATGTCACCACGACCTATGCCGGTGAAGACAGCAATGCCCAGAACTTCAAGGATGCAGTAGCAGAGTGGGAAGAGCAGACCGGCAATAAAGTCGAAGACAGCTCCGCCACTTCCGATGAAACATTCAAGTCCAGGATCATCACCGACTTTGAGGCAGGCTCGGAGCCGGACGTACTGTTCTTCTTCAACGGTGTGGACTCCAACCAGTTCGTAGAGCAGGGCAAGGTTGTATCTGTGGATGAGATCCGCGAAGAGTATCCGGATTACGCATCCAACATGAAGGATGATCTTCTCGGCGCATCTCCGGCCCACTGAGGAGACGACCTGGGATGAGTTCCTGGAAGACTGCGCAAAGATCCAGGCAGCAGGCTATACCCCGATCGCTGCATCCCTGCAGGAGATCCCCCACTACTGGTTTGAGTATGCCATCTACAATTTCCAGGATCCGGCAACGCACAACACACTGCCCGAGAGTGCGGACGATGAGTACGGCAAGGCATGGGTTGATGGCCTGAACGACATCAAGGCACTCTATGAAGCCGGTTACTTCCCGGAGAACACACTGACCTCCACCGATGCGGAGACCTTCCAGCTCTTCACATCTGACAAGGCAGCCTTCCTGATCGATGGTTCCTGGAAGATCGGCGGAATCGCAGAGGCAGTCGATGATATCGAGAACTTCACCGTAGTACACATCCCGGGCAAGGGCAACCGCAAGACCACCGATGAGATCGGCGGACTGTCCATGGGCTACTATGTAACCCGCAAGGCATGGGAAGATGCCGAGAAGAAGGATGCAGCTGTCAGCTTCGTCTCCTACATGACATCTGATGATGTTGTATCCCGCTTCGCAGGAGTCTCCGCAACCGCTCTGAAGAACGGCGCCGAACCGGATACCAGCGAATTCAACTCACTGCAGGTCGATGCTCTTTCCTACACGGCATCCTTCACCGGAATCTCTCCGGCAGTGCAGGACAACCTCTCCGCTGCAGCAAGAGAGCCGATCTTCAACGACATGGCTTCCATCGTGAACGGCGATGTCGCCGCGGAAGATGCAGTGGCAGCTGTCCTGGAGGCAAACGCAGAGTAAGCCTGACGGTTTAGGCCATGAGTTAAATAAACAGCATCCATCTAACAGGATCAGTAAGAACTGCCGGAGCGTCTGTGCCAGTGTGAAGGCACAAACCTCCGGCAGTTTTTGAGGAGTAGGATATGGGAGCGAATATATACAGGAATAAAAAACTGATATGGGTATTTCTGCTGCCGGCTTTCGCGTTCATGATGGTATACCTGTATTATCCGTTCGTGCAGAATATCATCAACAGCTTCCAGCATATCAAATACATGGGGACTTCAGGCGGAGAGTGGAACCAGCCCTGGTACAGCAACTATGTCAAGATGCTGAGTGATCCGAAGCTGCGGATCGCACTGAAGAATACAGGCATCACGATCGTGGCAACGATTCTGGGACAGGTGGGGATCGCCGTTGTGCTGGCTCTTCTGGTCAGCAACATCAAGAGAGGCTCCGGCTTCTTCCGGACCGTCTTCTTCTTCCCGATCGTGATCTCAGCCACTGCACTCGGCCTTCTGTTCAACCTGATCTTCCTGTATGACAAGGGCATGGTCAACCAGTTCCTGCAGTTCATCGGCTTTCTGGACGGCGCGGCGAATCAGCTCATCGACTGGAAATCGCAGCATCCCATGTTCACGATGCTGTGTCCCGTCATCTGGCAGTATGTGGGATTCTACTTTGTGATCCTGCTGACCGGGATCTCCGGCATCCCCGCTGAGCTGTATGAGGCAGCCACGATCGACGGCGCCACCCGGTGGCAGGCTGTGCGCTATATTACCCTTCCGCTGCTTCGCAACAGCATCGGAACCTGCGTGATCCT
>OMSN01000081.1 GCA_900313765.1 uncultured Eubacteriales bacterium | reverse complement strand
GACAACCATATCCGACGGCTTCAGTTCCTCGTAGGATACGCCGCTGGGTTTGATCACGAACAGTCCCTTCTCACGGTCGATGCCGCTGACATTGCCCCATGTAAACGTGACAAGACCATATTCCGGAAGCTGCAGATTCGCCCTGCACACATCCTCTTTCAGTTTTTCAAGCATAATTGAATCCTCCAAATATCAACTCATGTTTCCATGAAACCCGCTGACTTTCATTATAGCAGAAATATGCATCTCCGAGAATCAATTTGCGACGTCTTATCATTCTTTTTCTTCCAGATGATAGCGTACCCGGTTGATCACCATATCCAGCGCCACCTTGTTCCTTCCGCCCTCCGGGATGATCACGTCCGCATACCTCTTGGACGGCTCCACAAACGCCTCATGCATGGGCTTGACGGTGGTCAGGTACTGGGAAATGACACTGTCCAGCGATCTTCCCCTCTCTTTGACATCGCGCACGATGCGGCGCAGGATCCGGACATCCGCATCAGCATCGACAAACAGTTTGATATCCATCAGATCACGAAGAGCTTTCTCATGGAATATGAGGATTCCTTCCACGATGATGACTCTGGAAGGAACCACGGTCACGGTCCGGTCTGTCCTGTCATAGACTGTATAATCATAAACCGGACAGTCGATCGCCGCTCCGCTGCGAAGCGCTTCCAGGTCACGGATCATCAGTTCCGTGTCAAAAGCCTCCGGGTGGTCATAATTCAGCCTGACCCTCTCCTCATACGTCAGCTCATGACGTGCCTTGTAGTAGTTGTCATGGTAGATCACCGTCACATCGTTGCCGAACTTCTCTTCCAGTTTCTTCGTGATGGTTGTCTTGCCGCTTCCGGTCCCGCCGGCGATCCCGATCACAATAATATCGTTTCCATTCATAGTCCCCGGTCCTTTCTGTGTTTTGTTCACAGTTTTTTATTTTCTTCAGTATATCGCAGATTCTTTGAAGCGAAAACATCCATTGTGTGTTATCATAGGCATGAGACTTGTTTATACGGGGTGCCGCACAGGGATAAAGGCGGTATACAAACCGGATATTTGTATTTTATTACAATGTGTTCACATCAAGGAGGAGAGGTTCATGGCTGAGAAATATAATATTTGTCTTGATATCGGCGGTACGAAAGTCCTGGGTGCCGTATTTGACAGCAAGGACAACATCGTCTACAGGTATAAGAAAAAATCCGCGGAGAACGGCGCTTCATCCCAGAATGTGGAAGAAGTCATCGTCAGCGTTGTCGAAGAACTGCTGAAGTCTTCCGGCATCAAAAAGTCTCAGCTCAATGCGATCTCCGCCGGTGCTCCCGGCGTCATCGACCAGGAGAAAGGAATCATCCTGTTTACACCGAACCTTCCATTCCGCAACTATGACATCAAGACGCCGATGGAGAAAAAGTTCGGAGTCCCGTTCTATATCGGCAATGATGTCAACGTCGGAGTTCTGGGTGAATTCAAATACGGCGCGGCAAGAGGCTACAAGCACGTTGTCGGCTTCTTCGTGGGAACCGGCATGGGCGGCGGCCTGATCCTGAACGGTTCGCTGTACACCGGCAACCAGTTCAAGGCTGCCGAATACGGTCACATGATCCTCGATCCCGAGGGACCGATGTGCGGCTGCGGTCAGAGAGGCTGCCTGGAGGCCTTCTCCAGCAAGAAGGGAATCTCCGATTATATCCGCCAGCAGGTATCCCGCGGCAGAGAATCCGAGATGGGCGAGCATGTCCAGAACGGCGTATTCCGCAGCAAATACCTCAAGAAAGCGCTCGCAAATAAAGACCAGGTGACCATGGAAGCGATCGACCGCGCCTGCCATTATCTTGCAGTCGGTACCGGCAACCTGATTAATACCTTCAGTCCGGAAGTTGTGATCTACGGCGGCGGAGTTGTCGAAGCGACCGGCGATCTGATCCGTGACAAGGTTCTTGCCGAGATCGACAAATACTGCATGCCTTCGATCCGCACCACTGTAGAACTGAAGAGTGCCTCCCTGGGCGATGACTCCAACATATACGGATCCCTTGCAATGATCCATGACGCGGAAGGAACCGAGCCCAAGACAAAGAAGAAAAAAGATGCAGGCAAGTCCAAAAAAGCATAAATCAAACATCAGACAGGGCCAGGCGCAGCGCCTGGCCCTGTTTCGTTTCATAGAGCTAATGTCCATCCCGGCAGTGATCACCGGTTTTAGTCCAGCGAGTAAGCAAACCTCGGAAAACGGGTGCGGATGATATGCGGATTCTCCGTCCCGATCACAAAAGTAATGCCATCGCAGGTATAACAGGTGAACATATCCGTCCCCTCTTCCCAGATCGCAGAATACGAGTACCTGTCCTTGCTCATCCCTTCTACTTCAGAGATGTTCCACAGGTGATTGCCTTCCATGTCGTAGGCATCAATATTATCCGTTACTTCTTCACTGCTGCGATTCATTGAGAGAACAATTCTGCAGCCGCCGACTTCGATCGTTTTATCCATAATATAACTCTGTTACCATAAGGTCCTTATATTCGAACTTGTCTGCACAACCATAATACTCCGTTTCCTGTTGCTCTGTCAACGCTTCTCTGATAAGCATTATGGTAGCGTATAATAATCATTTTATGAATAATTTATGATTATATATTATTGAGTCCTGCAGTTGTAGTTCATCGGTAGAACACCAGCTTCCCAAGCTGGGGAGGCGGGTTCGATTCCCGTCAGCTGCTGAAAAACCCCGAAGCCTTTTCAATGGTTTCGGGGTTTTGCTTTTATTCACTGCAATTCCAGGATTCTTATCTCTGGTTCTTGCTCTGGCCGCAGGCGTTCTCATTTTTTTCCCGGAAAACGGGTAATGCGGCTGCGTCTGCCTCTCGGGATCTGGATGTTGTCAGGATTCACAGGTTCCCCCGGATCCTCCATGTCGAACCCGATTCCAAGTTCCCCGAACACATCTTCCGTATCTTCGAAGTCACCCTCATCATCATCGTCATCATCGAATTCCCCGTTCAGTTCGCCAAGGGATGTATTCAGGTCCTCGATCACACTCATGCACACTGCATCTGCTTCATCCGGTCCAAGTTCTATGCCGCGCTGTTCCAGGTTTTTCATAACAATGCTCCCGATCATCTTTGCAGCAGGAATCAGCGGCATTTTCTTCAGCAGCTCAAAAAGTGTACTCTCTTCATCATCTTCCATCGCTTTGAGAAGCCGGGAACTCACCATACCGTTCTCACTGATCTGATCCCACTTCTCGTCCGGCATCTCATCACACAGATACTCCTCCGCTTCCTCACGGGTGAGCAGGAATTCCATCCCCGATTCTTCCGTCAGCTGCATCTTCGTCTCTGACAGCACTTCCACCCGGGTGTCAAAACAGTCTATATTCTCCTCGATCAGAGATCTTACATATGCCTTCGGGATCGTAAACTCAGGGATCTCCTGCATGATCTCATCTACCAGTCTGTCCAGATTCATTGTATTCTCCTGTCTTCTATACTTCCGCAGCGCCACGGAAGGGGGATTCGTTTTGAGCGTTGTTACCATCATATTGAATCGCCCTGTGAAAATCAAGTAATTGTTGGAGGGTTTCCACGAAGCCTCTGTGACATGGTATAATGACTTTGTATATGCATACACAGGGAGGGTACAATCGATGATGGCTCATTCATTTTCTGATAAATCTGTAAAGAAAGCGGTTCTGCTCCTGCTCTCAGCCGCACTGCTGCTTCTGTTTCCGACACTTCTGCCGAAAACGCATGCTGCCCAGGCAAAGGTCCGCCTGAACAAAGAGTCTGCGGATCTGGTGCCCGGCTATACACTCCAGCTGAAGGTCGAAGGGACCACACAGCCTGTCACCTGGAAGTCAGGAAAGGGACGTGTTGCCACTGTGGATGAACACGGGCTTGTGACCGGGCGCGATCCTGGAACCTGCAGAATCTTCGCCCGTGTGGCAGGCAAGAAACTTGTCTGCAGGGTCCGCGTCTATGATCCGGGGGATGCCATCAATACCGAAGGCGCCATGCACGGGATCGACGTCTCCATCTGGCAGGGAACGATCAATTTCAAAAAGGTCAAGAGTGACGGGATCGACTTTGTGATCATGCGTGCAGGACATGGAAATGCTGTGGATACGAAGTTTAAGCAGAACTACAGAAAAGCAAAGGCTGCAGGCCTGAAGGTCGGCTGTTACTGGTTTGTCACAGCGACCACCCAGTCCCAGCTGAAAAAGGAGATCCGCCGGTGCATGAAAGCCATCAAGGGAAAGACCTTCGACATGCCGGTATTTATTGACATCGAATCCAATTCCCAGTTCAGGAAAGGCAAGGAGCTGTGCTCCTCTCTTGTGACCGGTTTCTGCAACAGGATGAGCCGCCTGGGTTATCCTGTCGGGTGGTACACTTCCCGCTCATTTATCCCGAAATATCTGAAGAACGAGGTATCACGCAATACAGCGTATGTCGCATGGGTTGCAGAACATGACGATAAACTGCGCTATTCCTATCCATATGATATCTGGCAGTACAGTCACACCGGCCGGGTGAATGGCATCAATGCCTATGTGGACCTGAACTGGTACTTCCCCAACGCAAGGAAATGATCCAGCATTACAGAATGATAAATTCTGCGATCAGCACCACCACACAGCACAGGCTGGCAACCTGGAAGAGACTGGCCCCAAACCATGCCGCGATCACCCCGGCGATCAGGGCGATCAGTCCTGACAGAGGTGTCTGCGTAGACTGAATGATCGCAGGAAATGTCATGACTGCCAGCGTCACATAGGGTACGTAATACAGAAATGACTGCAGGAAAGGCGAGCGGATCTTTCCGCGGATCAGTGTGAGCGGCAATGCACGGATCGTATAAGAAACCGCAAACATGATCAGAATATAGAGATTGATATTTCTGTTCATTGACTTTCCTCTTCTTCCATATCCTCAGAAGGATGCGGGAACAGCACTGCCGCGACCCCCGCCAGTATGACCGTAAGCAGGATGATACGCGTTCCGGAAGACATCGTTCCGATCCACGGAAGCCTCGAAGCAGCATAGCTCGCCGCGAAACTGACTGCGACCAGTCCCAGAATAATGCGGTCCCCTCTTGCCGGAGGGATAATCACTGCAAGAAACATTCCAAACAGCGCAACACTCAGTGCACTGACGATCCGTACAGGCATCAGGTTGCCCGCCAGGATCCCGATGGCAGTTCCCGTCGCCCACATAGGTGCCGCAAATGCACCGGCCCCATAGGTATAGAATGGATTCAGATATCCCTTCTGCCTGGTTTCTATTGCAAAGATCTCATCCGTGACAAACCATGCGATTCCAAACCTGTGCAGGAAACTTCTCTTCGGGTCGATCTTCTGGCTCAGAGCCGTACTCATGAGAAGGTATCTGGCATTGGCGACCAGCGTGATCACTGCAATCTCGAAATAAGACGCCCTTGCCGCAATCACCGTGAATCCTGCGTACTGCCCTGCCGATGCCAGACAGGTGATGCTGGCAATGAATCCCTGAAGCGGATTCAGACCGGCAGACCTGGCCGCAACTCCCAGCGCAAATGCAACCGCAAAATAGCCAAGCCCGATCGGGATCCCGTCACGGAATCCTTCATGGAAGGCCTGGCCATCTGACCTGTGTTCATTTTTCAATACACTTTCCAACGTTCTATCCCCCCTGCGCATTACTTGCGGGCAATATGATTGATCAGGCTTGCCTGGTATCCGGCACCGAATCCGTTATCAATATTTACAACGGATACGCCGCTGGCACAGGAATTCAACATCGAGAGCAAGGCTGACAGTCCGCCGAAATTCGCCCCATATCCGATCGATGTCGGCACCGCGATGACCGGACAGTCTGCAAGCCCTCCGATCACACTGGCAAGAGCGCCTTCCATCCCGGCAACCGCCACGATGACCGAGGCACTCATGATCTCATCCATATGCGACAGCAGCCGGTGCAGTCCGGAAACGCCTACATCATAGAGACGGACCACTTCCCGCCATATCACTGGTTCCTCCGGAAGCGATCACGATCGTTCCGGTCCCGTCACTTTCAGGAAGATCTCCGATGATCCCGATCCGGGGGATCTCCTCATACCGATACTTGCTGAAGTGTCCGTTCTTCTCGACGAAAGACGCCTTGTCCCCATTCATCCGTGTGATCAGTATCGTCTTCACACCAGTGTCATGCATCTGCTGCGCGATGCCCAGGATCTGTTCCCCGGTCTTCCCGGCCCCGTAGATCACTTCGCAGACACCCTGGCGAAGCTGGCGGTGATTGTCAATCTTCGCATATCCAAGATCGGTGAACGGTTCCTCCTTCGCCAGAAGAAGGGCTTCTTCCACACTGATTTCATTATTCTTAACACGGGTCAGGATCTCCCGCATGACTTTCTGTTCCAATACAGACCTCCCCATTTATTCATCCGGCGACGGCAGTATTCGAGCCACCATTCAGGCAGGTCAGCTCAACTCGATTATATGTTCTTTGGTTGAATAGTCAAGAACCGCCATCTTTTTCTTGTAATACATCTGCATATTCATTAAAATATGGGGGAATTATATGTTTTTGTGTTTTTATTTTGGAGGTATGTTCTTATGGCTATGAGAATCGGCATTCTGGGATATGGCAATCTTGGCAAAGGTGTGGAGAAAGCCGTGTCAGCCAATGCAGACCAGGAACTTGTCGCTGTGTTTACCAGACGTGATCCGGCATCACTGAAGATCGCTTCTGCGTCTGCAAAAGTATACAGCGTAGATGATCTTCCTTCCATGAAGGATGAGATCGACGTCCTGGTGCTGTGCGGCGGAAGTGCAACCGATCTTCCGGTTCAGACTCCGCAGTATGCTTCGATGTTTAACGTGGTTGACAGTTTCGACACGCATGCCAACATCCCGTCTCATTTCGCCGCTGTTGATGCAGCAGCATCCGGCGCCGGCAAGATCGGTGTGATCTCCTGCGGATGGGATCCGGGTATGTTCTCGATTGCCCGCCTGTATGCACACTCTGTGCTGCCGGACGGCAAGGATTATACATTCTGGGGAAGAGGTGTTTCCCAGGGACATTCAGATGCGATCCGCCGTATCGAAGGTGTGAAGGATGCCCGCCAGTACACAGTTCCGGTCCAGGCATCTCTGGAAACGGTCCGGTCCGGTCAGAATCCGGAGCTGACCACCCGCCAGAAGCACACGCGTGAGTGCTACGTAGTCGTTGAGGAAGGCGCCGACAAGGCACGCATCGAAAAAGAGATCAAGGAGATGCCGAACTACTTCTCCGATTACGATACCACCGTCACCTTCATCACCGAGGATGAGATGAAAGCTTCTCACAGCGCTCTTCCACACGGCGGCTCTGTGATCTATTCCGGACAGACCGGCGAGAACAAGCATGTCATCGAGTACAGCCTGAAGCTGGATTCCAATCCGGAATTCACCGGCTCCGTCATCGCCGCGGCAGCAAGAGCCGCGTACCGCATGAACGCGGAAGGGATGTCCGGCGCCAAGACGATGTTTGACATTGCTCCCAAATATCTCAGCCCCTGCGACGAGGACTGGCTGAGAGCGCACTGGCTGTAAGGCAGTCACCTGTTCACCAAAAAATAAAGGAAGGCACTCATGCACGAGTGCCTTCCTTTTTGTGTTCAGGCTGATTAATACTTCCTTCCGCTGAACTTCAGCAGGTCAGCTTCTGTGGTGTTCTCATCGATGATGATCAGCTCTGTGCCTGTGAATCGTGCGAAGTTGGCGATATCTTCTTTCGTCAGTGCCGTGGACACTACGGAATGATGTGCGCCGCCTGCATAGCACCATGCTGCTGTGCCGATCGCAAAGTTGGGTTTATGGCGATACATGATGCGGGCTACCGGAAGCTTCGGCATCGGCTTAGGCTGCTTGACCATCTCGATGTCAGCGCAGATGATGCGGAAATGATCGCCCATGTCTACCAGAGTGACCTGGATCGCGTCTCCGGTCACACCGTCGAAGATCAGGCGGGCCGGGTCTTCCTTGCCGCCGATTCCCAGCGGGAGGACATCGATCTCGGGCTTGGTTGCTGCGAAGGATACCGGAACTTCGAGCATATGGGAAGCAAGCTCAAGTTCTTCACCCTGCGTCAGATCATAAGTGTAATCCTCGATAAATCCGGTGCTGCCCTCACGGTTCTCAGCCATCTTCATCAGAACTGCGGAGAATGCTGCGATCTTGTAATCTCCCTCCGGTCCGAAGCCGATGCCTCTTCCCATCAGGTTCTGCGCTGCAATACCCGGAAGCTGCTTCAGTCCATACAGATCCTGGAAGGTATCTGTAAATGCACCGATCTCATTCTTCTCAAGGAACTTGTCAAATCCGACTTCATACTTTGCCTGCTCACGGACAGCCTCGATGTTGGAAGTCTTCATCGTATACTTGGAAGTATACTCTTCCATCTTCGCATCCACTTCTGCATCAGTCACTTCATTGATGATCTTAACCAGATCGCCGATCGCATAGTAGTTGGTCTCCCAGCCGTACTGGATCTGAGTCTCAACACGGTCGCCATCCGTAACCGCCACCTGGCGCATGTTATTACCAAAGGCCGCAACTTTCAGCTTCTTTGAAAATGCGATTGCCTTGGCAACCTCTGCGAATCTGCGGATCTTCGCAACTACGTCATCATGCTTGTAATAGCCTGCAACGACCTGATGAGGGATGTCCAGACGGGAAACGATGAAACCATATTCCCTGTCGCCATGTGCTGCCTGGTTCAGGTTCATGAAATCCATATCGATGGAATCATACGGAAGCTTCTCGTTAGCCTGGGTATGCAGATGAAGCAGCGGCTTGCTGAGGATCTGAAGTCCCTTGATCCACATCTTGGCTGGTGAGAAGGTGTGCATCCATGTGATGACGCCGACACAGTCGTCATCGTTTTCGACGATGCGCATATCCTTGATGCATCCTTCTGAGGTCTCGACTGTCGGAAGAAGTTCGATATCAACCACTTCACCGATCTTGCTGTTCAGGAAATCAACCATCTCCCTGGTATCTGCTGCGACCTGCTTCAGGCACTCTTCTCCATACAGATCCTGGCTCCCTACGATAAAATAAATCTTTTCCTTTGCCATAATTTTGTGCTCTCCCTGGAAATATTTCTGAAAAATGAATTTACTTAATTTATTTTAGCGGGTTTCGAATTTAGTTCCTTCATTTTTGCAGAAGCCGTTGTTTTGTTGCTTTCAATATAGTATTTATCGGGGTTCTTGTCAATATTTACTACGAAACTCTCTTTACTTTTTTGTAAATATGATCTATAATTTAGTTGTATTTAGTTATATATTTTATCTGACAGCGATTATTACCATTATTATGTGATTTATTTTGAAAGGAATCTGTGGAATATGATTACTGCAAAAGAACTGGCCAAGCGGCTCGGCGTCTCCCCTTCTGCTGTCTCGATTGCATTGAACGGACGGGAAGGTGTCAGCGAAGAGACCCGCCGGATGATCCTTGAAGAAGCAAAGAAACTGGGTTACACGGGCATGCGCGGTCCCTATCATAAAAAACGCGCTGCCGCTCCGGTCCACCACGGCAATATCCGTTTTATTATCTTCGTGGACACGGGTATGGCAGTAAATGAAACTTCTTTCTATTCATTTGTCCTGAAGGGGATCGAGGCACACGCAAAAGAACTCGGTTTCAATGTCCTTGTCAGCTATTTTGAGGCAGACAAGGACTGGGCAGCTCAGTTTGATGCGCTGAAGCAGGATGTCAGCGGGATCATTCTTCTGGCGACGGAGGTGCGTGATAAACATATCCGAAGATACCTGGAGATGCAGCGCGGACCTCTGGAGCTTCCTCTGTGTCTTGTGGACAATGCCACTTCCATGATCGATGTGGACTGTATCGTCTCAGACAATCTCAGGGGCGCTTACCGGGCAGTGCGCTATCTTCTGGATAAGGGATTCTCCGATGTGGGGTATCTTCGCTCCCGCATCAGAGTTGACAGCTTCGACGAGCGGGAGGCCGGCGTGCGGAAAGCCCGTCTGGAGGCAGGGATCGGGGAGGATCAGGAACTCCATGTAATAGAAGTGGCCAGTTCCTCTGAACTGGCCTACAAAGACATGTGTGATTATCTGGCGGCAGGCATGAAACCCGCGAGTGCTTATTTTGCTGACAATGATATCATCGCTGCTGCCTGCGCAAGGGCTCTGAAGACCTGCGGATACCGAGTCCCCGAGGATGTCTCTGTGATCGGGTTTGACAACATGCCGCTGTGCACGCTCTTTGAGCCGCCGCTCACTACCATCAGTGTCGAAAAAGAACTGATCGGAAGGCTCGCCATGCATATCCTTGCAGAGCGCATGCACGCCAGCCGCAGTCTATTCGGGGAGGAGCATGCTTCCTCATATCTGCGAATCACCAGTTCCGCCAAACTGATCGAGCGAGAATCTGTGATCTGAGGAGGTTACCCTTTCTCAATCTTCTCCAGGTATTCTGTGATCACTTCAGTGACCTGATCGAGATGCCTGTCATAGCAGTGCGTATCACCCGGTATCAGCGCAAGCTGCGCCTGTCTGTATACCTTTGCCGCGTCGATGGCGCACTGCACGGGAACGGATTCATCCTCGTCTCCATGCACGATCAGCACCGGTTTGCGGAATGAAGTCATGGCGGGTTCTACCTGCACGGTCCTGGCCGCACGCATGTAGTTTCCGCTCAGCAGACGGTCTCCATCCATGTGTACGGTATCCGGAATATGATCCGGGTCGAATGTCGTCCCCAGCACATGCCCCTTCCTGGAATCTTCCGGGATCATGAGAGCCGGCGACAGGAGCAGGATCGCCTTCAGGACATCTTCCTTCATCGCCCCCGCCATCGCCGTGACAAAACCACCCTGGGAATGGCCCGCCAGATACAGGCTGCTGACAAAGTCCAGTTTTCTCGCATAGTCGATCACTGTCATCATCTCGGACATCCATTTGAGGACCGTATGCTCATAGAAGGTCCCTCCACTCTTCCCGTGTCCGTAGAGTTCGATCCGCAGGACCGCCCATCCGAGCTGTGTCACTGCCTGGCTGATGGCAAGAATATGCGGCTCTTCCATATGTCCGGTATAGCCATGAAGAAGAATCAGCAGCGGACACTTCTCTGCCTTCAGTTCTCCTCCCGGAAAGTTCAGTTTCGCATGAAGCGGAATCTGATCATGGTCAATATAGAATTCCCTGTCCCGGTACATTTCTGATACAGTGTTCATCTCAGATCCTCCCTTCGCTCTTGTCTGTCCTCTGCAGGTCAGTATACGATCACCGGATAATACATATAGGTTTCTTTATAGATCTTCTCCGCCGCTTCCAGCGGAAGGTTCACACACCCGTGGGACCCCCAGCTCTTGTAGATATCCCCGCCGAACTCAGCGCGCCAGATCGCGTCATGCATGCCCTGCGATCCGTTGAATCCCATCCAGTACTCCACCGGCTGCTCATAGGCCTTGTCATTTTTATCCTTGTCCTTGAGCACCGTCGGGGAAGCCTTCGACTGGATCTGGTACACACCGGTCCTCGTATCCGAATAACCCTTGGTGCCGGTCACGCAGTCGGTCTCATAGACGACCTCGTAATTCTCGATCAGGAAGACCTTCTGCTCTTCTATGCTGATCTCCACATATCTGGAACCCACTCCGTTCCTGGAGCTGTACACACAGCCTGAATTCCACGCAGGATCGGTGACCTTGCGTCCCTTGTCCACCGCTTCTTTGAGCCTGCTGACAGAAGCATCCACATTCATGTGCCAGCCGCACTGGTCCGACTTGAAGACCATGTGAACGCCCCTGTGGGAATCAAAGCTCACTCTGCCCGTTTCACTGTCATATTTCTCTTTCAGTGTATTGAAATAAGCAATGACAGGTTCATCATTCCATATGTAATACCCTGCCGGTGTAAGGCGTCTCCAGTCCTCTGTGTCCTTCGTACTGAGGACTTCACTGTCTTCATCAAACCGGATCCTGATCGTAAACGGTGCGGGTTCCGACTTCTCCCAACTGTTTGGATTCTCCGTTTCGGTCTCCGCGCCACCGGACCCATATCCGGCAAGAACATATTCAGCCTGCGAAGACATGCCAAACACACCTGTTGCCAGCAGACAGGTGACCAGCAGTACCATAATCAGGAACTGGAATATGCGGCTGTGATCTGTGTATATATCAGACATTTTCATCCGTTATATCTCTTCTTTGAACAATGATCTTTATTCACTGTTCATATTCACGAAATCGTATTCATTATCGTTTATCTCCATCCTAAATACAATGAAGAATCCATTAAAAAATGAATACAAATCATTACCATATCCCCTTTTCTGAAATATAGGATTTGCACTCAGGCACAGGTTAATGGTATGATGCATCCTGTATGTGCCGAATTCATGTATATATTTAGGAAAGAAACTTATCAGACTAAGAAAGAGAAACTTATGAATATCTATTATATCGATTATGAAAACGTAACGAGCCAGGGGCTCAAGGGCATCGAGCTGCTGACCGAATCGGACGAAGTGAATCTTCTGTACAGCAAGAAGGCAGAGACCATGAAGATCGACATTCTTACACAGCTTCTTGCATCCCGCGCAAAGATCAATTTTATACCGGTTCATGTCGGAACGCCGAACGCGCTGGATTTCCAGCTGATCACCCTCCTGTTCCTGCACTATTCCAAAGACAACATGCATTACATCATCAGCAAGGACAGCGGATACGACTGCTGCATCAAGACCGCTGCCGAGAATGACGCGGTGAATATCCTTCGCTTCCCTTCCATCGAAAGTGCAGCGCGCGGCATGAAGCAGGACAGGCAGCAGCGCTCAGGCCGCAGATCGGGCGGAAGGCAGAACAAACAGAATGCGGCATCCGAAGAAGTCAAAACTGTCATTGCGCAGGAAACTGCCCCGCAGCCCTCAGAGACAATTCTTCAGGCAGCAGATCCAGCGATGGCAGGAAATGACCTTCCGGAAAACGCTGCCAGGCAGACCGGCGACATGCAGCAGACAGATGCTGACAGCCAGCCGCAGCAGGTCGATACCGACAGCCAGCCGCAGGAGGCCGATACAGAT
>OMSN01000210.1 GCA_900313765.1 uncultured Eubacteriales bacterium | reverse complement strand
TTATCTGTAGGATTCTTCTGGCATTCTAACAGTATGCCGGCTGCTTTGTAAAGCAGTCATTCTTTCGATTGTGCAAAATTGATTTGTCTAAAATATTTGCCCAAATGAACGGCAAGTATTATAATACATTGATATGTTCATTTTCATGGCATATCATTAAAGAAAAAACTGAGATATACTCTGTGGCAGAAAGACATGCGTCTGTATGATCGCAGAAGTATCTAAAGGAGTTTTGACATCATATGAATAACGCAGTTTACTCACTCGGTATCGATATCGGATCTACAACGGTGAAGATCGCAGTTCTCGATGCAGACAGGAATCTTCTGTTCTCTGACTACAGGAGACATTTTGCAGATATACAGGGAACTCTTGCAGACCTGATTGAGGAAGCTTCCACGCAGCTGGGCGACACCGTCGTCAGCCCGGTCATCACCGGATCCGGCGGTCTGACTCTTGCCGGAAATATGGAGGTCCCTTTCATCCAGGAAGTCGTTGCCGTCTCCTCCAGTCTGCAGCAGCATTCCCCCCAGACCAATGTCGCCATTGAGCTGGGCGGTGAAGACGCCAAGATCATCTATTTCGACGGAAACAGCATCGACCAGAGAATGAACGGAACATGTGCCGGCGGCACAGGTTCATTTATCGACCAGATGGCCTCCCTTCTTCAGACGGATGTTACCGGTCTGAACGAATATGCCAAAAACTATAAGTCTCTCTATACGATCGCCGCAAGATGCGGAGTGTTCGCAAAGTCCGATATCCAGCCGCTGATCAACGAAGGCGCCACCAAGGAAGATCTGGCAGCTTCCATCTTCCAGGCAGTTGTCAACCAGACCATATCCGGTCTTGCCTGTGGCCGTCCGATCCGCGGATATGTCGCATTTCTCGGCGGGCCGCTTCATTTTCTCAGTGAACTGAGGCAGGCATTCATCCGGACTCTGAACCTGGATCAGGAACATGCGATCATCCCTGAGAACTCTCATCTGTTCGCTGCCATAGGATCTGCTCTCAATGCGCAGGGTGAAGGGGCCAGACCCATGTCTGAATTCATCGACATGCTCCGTCACGGAATCCGCATCGAATTCGAAGTTCCCCGCATGGATCCTCTGTTTGCATCCAGAGAAGACTATGAGGACTTTATCGCCCGTCAGAACCGCTACAACGTGAAGACCGCAGACCTGGAATCCTATTCCGGGAACTGCTTCCTGGGCATAGACGCCGGCTCCACCACAACCAAGGCAGCTCTTGTGTCGGAGGACGGAGAACTTCTGTACTCCTTCTACTCCAACAACAACGGCAATCCCCTGAAGACAGTGATCTCATCGGTACAGGAGATCTATTCCATGCTGCCCGAGGACGCGCATATTGCCTGGTCCTGCTCCACCGGGTACGGTGAAGCCCTCATGAAGGCTGCCCTGATGCTGGATGAAGGGGAAGTCGAAACCATCGCCCACTATTATGCGGCATCCTTCTTCGACCCCGAAGTCGACTGTATCCTGGACATCGGAGGCCAGGATATGAAATGTATCAAGATCAAGAACCATGCCGTTGATTCTGTGCAGCTCAATGAAGCCTGCTCCTCCGGCTGCGGTTCCTTTATCGAGACTTTCGCCAAGTCTCTGAACTATTCCGTGCAGGACTTTGCCAAGGCGGCACTGTTTGCCGAGCACCCCTTCGATCTCGGAACACGCTGCACGGTATTCATGAATTCCAAGGTCAAGCAGGCACAGAAGGAAGGCGCATCCGTGGAGGATATCTCTGCGGGACTGTCCTATTCTGTCATTAAAAATGCGCTCTACAAGGTCATCAAAGTCTCGGATGCGTCCGAGCTCGGCCATCATATCGTTGTACAGGGCGGAACCTTCTACAATGACGGTGTCCTTCGCGCATTTGAAAAAACAGCAAACTGCGAAGCGATCCGTCCCGATATCGCCGGTATCATGGGCGCGTTCGGAGCAGGTCTGATCGCGCGTGAGCGCTTCCATGAAGGCGAAGACCGGGAAGACGCAGCGCCGAAACAGACCACCATGCTCTCCATCGACCAGATCAATGCGCTGAAATATACCACTCACAATGCCAAGTGCCAGGGATGCACGAACCACTGCCGCCTGACCATCAACCGGTTCTCCGGCGGTAGACAGTTCATATCCGGAAACCGCTGTGAGCGCGGTCTTGGCCTGAAGAAGAACAAAGACAACATTCCGAATCTCTATGATTTCAAGGAGAAGCTGCTGTTCAGAAGAGAATCTCTTCCGGAAGATGAAGCAGACCGCGGAATCATCGGAATCCCGCGTGTGCTGAATATGTACGAGCTGTACCCGTTCTGGCACACCTTCTTCACGAAGCTGAAGTACAGGGTCATCCTGTCGCCGCCCGGATCCCACCGGATCTATGAGCTTGGTATCGAATCGATCCCCTCTGAATCGGAATGCTACCCTGCCAAGATCGCACACGGTCATATCGAGTGGCTGATCGCACAGGGAATCAAACGGATCTTCTATCCGTGCGTGCCTTACGAGAGACAGGAGTTCAAGGACGCGGGCAATCACTATGACTGCCCCATCGTCACCTCCTATCCGATGAACATCAAGAACAATGTAGAGAATCTGCGGGATCTGGACATTCAGTTCGACTGCCCCTTCGTTGCATTTACCAACAGGGATACCGTTGAGAAACAGCTCGTAGACCTCTTTCCGGATATTCCGGGAGATGAGATCCGCAGCGCAGTCAACGCAGGATGGGCAGAGCTGGAGCGTGCAAGGCAGGCGGTCTATGATGAAGGCCAGAAGGTTCTTGAATATCTGGAGAAGACCGGCCGGCATGGGATCGTTCTCGCAGGCCGTCCCTATCACATTGATCCTGAGATCCATCATGGCATTCCGGATCTGATCAATTCCTTCGGGATGGCTGTGCTCACTGAGGACAGTATCTCCAACCTTGCACCGATCGAGCGGCCTCTGACCGTTCTGGACCAGTGGATGTACCACTCCAGGCTCTATGCAGCGGCTGAATACGTGAAGACCAGGGATGACCTGGACCTCATCCAGCTGAATTCATTTGGCTGCGGCGTTGATGCCGTGACTACAGACGAAGTGCAGGATATCCTGGCAGGTTCTGACAAGATCTATACCTGTCTGAAGATCGATGAAGTCAATAACCTCGGGGCTGCAAGGATCCGTATCCGCTCTCTTCTTGCTGCGATCCGAATCCGTTCCCAGCATCCGTACATGCGTGAGCTGCACAGTGCTGCCATCGATCCGGTCGTGTTCACGAAGGAAATGAAGAAGGACTACACGATCCTCTGCCCGCAGATGAGTCCGATCCACTTCAATCTGCTGGAGGC
>OMSN01000018.1 GCA_900313765.1 uncultured Eubacteriales bacterium | reverse complement strand
TGTAGCTGTGCGCTCCGGTCGACAGGGACAGGATCAGCGCAATACCCGTGATACCGATGGAAGCTGCAAATGCGACCAGCAGCGTCCTCGTCTTCTTGGACAGAAGGTTTGACACCGACAATGAGAGGGCTGTCAGGAACGACATGGACGGCTTCCTCATGCCGGTCTCCTGTGTCAGAGTCTCCTGCGCAGCCTCTGACAGCTCCGGGGAAGCAGTTTCCGGGCAGTCGGCAGGCGCATCCGGATCATACGGATCACTGTCGCTCTTCACCCGCCCGTCACGCAGCTTGATGATGCGGGTCGCATAGCGCTCGGCAAGTTCCGGATTGTGAGTGACCATCACTACCAGGTGGTCTCTGGCAACTTCCTTGAGAAGCTGCATGACCTGTTCCCCGGTGTCGCTGTCCAGCGCTCCGGTAGGCTCGTCCGCCAGCACGACGGTCGGATGGTTCACCAGCGCCCTGGCGATCGCCACTCTCTGCATCTGTCCGCCGGACAGCTGGTCCGGTTTCTTGTGCATCTGTTCCTTCAGACCGACCTTGTCCAGTTCTTCCGCCGCACGCTCCCTGCGCTCCTTACTGTCAACCCCTGCCAGCGTCAGTGCCAGCTCAACGTTGCGAAGCAGTGTCTGATGAGGGATCAGATTATAGCTCTGGAAAATGAATCCGACGGAATGGTTCCGGTACGCATCCCAGTCGCGGCTCTTAAACTGGTCCGTTGGCACTGAGTCGATCAGCATCTGTCCCTTGTCACAGTGGTCAAGCCCGCCGATAATATTGAGCAGCGTTGTTTTCCCGGAACCGCTCGGTCCCAGGATCGCAACAAATTCATTTTCCCTGAAAGACAGCGATACGCCGTCCAGAGCCTTCTGGACAAGCGTACCGGTCCTGTATTCTTTATAGATCTCTTTAATCTGAAGCATACGGCAAAATGGTTACTTATCGGATGGTCAGCTGTACTTCTGTATCGACTTCTGTCTCCGCTTCAGTCTCGGCTTCGGTCTCGCCGGTGCCGAAATGCGCATCGATGTCAGCCTTGGTGTTGTCCGCGATCTCTTTCACATCGTTGACAAACTGTTCGGCTTGCTTGTATTCATCACTTTCCTTCATCTCAGATTCGAAGGTCTCTCTTCTCTTTCTGGCAGACTCAGACACATCATCTACGATACCGGCAGCTTCATCTACGATCACATCCATGTGATTCTGGACCTTCTGCTCAAGCTCTGTATCCGGCTCATATTCCCGCCCGACGGTCGCGCCTGCGCCAAATGAAAGAATCAGCGAGAGAATCCATGCAAAAAACACCTTCATAGCCTGTAACCTCCTTAGCATGATCTGTTTCCGTAAGACTTATGTCGAACTTTACAATCAGTATGGATTAATTATAGCCAATTCGCATACAGATGTCATGTAAAATGAACATACAATGTCACAATGAGTTCACAGTTTGTCGGTTGCGCCTGAGGAAGATTTCAATTATTATGGATGCTGTAACAATATGTCCATCAAATCCCGGACCCAGAGATTATCCGGTCTATATACAGGAGATAATACATGTTCCATAAAGGAAGCTGTTCTGCACGCAGACTCCTGCTATTCCTGGCGGCACTGACCATGCTTCTGCTGCCGCTCAGTGCATATGCGGAGGAGCCTCCTGATGCAGATTATGAAGAAACAAAGGTAATTCCCGGCTATGAAGAGAACGCGTACGGCTACCAGTATACCGGTGTGGCCACGATCGTCACGATCCCTGCGGAGATCACGGAGATGAACCGCCACATGTTCTACAACAACAATGCTGTGCGTGCCATCGTCGTGCCTGCCACAGTCGCCTATGTCTCGGATCAGGCGATCGCAGACTGCCGCAATCTTCGGTATGTGTGCTTCCTCTCAGGCAGCACAAGAGTGAAGAACCGTTTCATTCAGAGCGTCCCTTCTCTGACGAATATATCAGCGCCGAAGGATTCCGCTGTCTACAACATGTGTGTAACAGATCATATTCCCGTCACGACGTCGCGAAAAACGTGCTTTTCCAGAAAGAAAGTCTATCTCCTTCCGAAAGACACACAGATGATGCCGCTGTTCAACGCAGTTGAGAACGTGACATATTCATCCAGCAATAAGAAGATTGCGTCGGTCACAAAGAATGGAAAAGTACAGGGGAAGAAGCAAGGCACTGCTGTCATCACCGCCGTGTGCGGCGATGTGGAATACCAGTATAAGGTCACCGTATACAGCAAGACCGAATCACAGAGAGTCAAGCAGATCCGCAAATCAGAGAAGCTCTCTTCCGACAAGCTGGATACTGTCGCCAGGATCAAGGCAGTTCACGACTGGATGATCCGGAACGTCCGGTATGACTATGACAGTCATCAGAAGGGGAAGATCCCGGGGGTCGCTCATACTTCCCAGGGTTCCCTGATCCGTAAGTTGTGTGTATGCGATGGATATGCATACGGATTCCAGGTGGTCATGAAATCCCTGCACATTCCCTGCAGGATCGTGGAAGGTTCAGCAGGCGGCGAGACGCATACCTGGAATATGGTCCGGATCGGTAATAAATGGTATCACGTGGATGTCACCTGGGACGATCCGCTCATTGGAGAGAGCAATCACAATACGATCCCGGATTACAGATATTTCCTGAAATCCACGAAATATATGCAGCAACATTCCCACAAGTTCAATGAGAAGAAGTATCCGAAATGCACCAGCACCAAGTATGACAAGAAAGGACTTACCAGTTATACCAATGCGTTCGGCCAGAAGGTCAGTATCTGGTAACTCTCGTGTATGAATGCCTCTGTATAATTCCTGAAAACCGATAACAGAAAACTCCTGCATGTCCGGTTCCCTGTGAACCGTCCTGCAGGAGTTTTTGTTATTCTGTATCCCTATTACGAGATCCACTCCACATACTCTTCATACATATCTGTCCAGGTCGCATCGTAAGCCGGGTCCCCTCTGTGATCTTCCAGGGCATACTGCTCTTTCAGCCATGGTCCGAGCCATGTACAGACCTTCTTCATACCGTCATTATTCAGATGGTCCCCCCGGTCTCTGGTGTCCAGGTTCCAGTCAATGGGGATCTCCTCTCTCATTTCATTCAGGTCCACAAACGGGATGTCCAGCTCCGCGGCCAGATCCGCACAGGTATTGTGCTTCAGACTCGTCCAGTTCTTCACGCTGGGCATGCTCATCAGCACCAGCGAGATCCCCTGCTTTCTGCAGGTGGCGGCGATCTTCTTCAGATACCAGCGGTTGATCCCATCCAGCGGTTCTCTGTCCTCGCTCGCCTCCATATACCGGTCCAGCAGGAAGGGCGGCGCGGGATCTGCATATGTTGAATGATAGTATCCTTTCCTGACTTCTACGCTGGTGTAGTCGGGGATGCTGGTGAAATCTTCCGGTGTAAGTGTCTTCCAGCGATTGTGCCAGCGGATTACGGGGAATATACGGGCTGTGGTTGTCTCCAGTGCGTCTTTCCAGTCAAACGGCGAGAAGATGACATTGCATTCCAGTATGATCAGTTTCGGATGCTGCTCCTTCAGAACGAGATGGAGCATGTCATCCACTTCGCACAGGATATTGGAATTGATGCCGCAGCAGTAGGAAGTGATCCCTTCATTGTGGAACAGTTCCATCGGGGAGATCGAGGTTCTGGACTCGCTGTCTCCCAGCATAAACATATCGATACTGTCCGGCGCTTCCGCCTCGAATCCGTACGCTGCCCAGGCATCATGCCCGGCTTCCTGTGTATTGTTCTTCGGTCCGGTCAGGATGGACAGAAGATACAGCATTCCGGCAAGCAGGAGGAGCGTCAGAAACCACGGAAGGATCTGTTTCAGATATTTCATTTCCGCCTCCTCAGAAGTTCGCGTAGATCGGGTCTACGGGTACATAGCCGGTTCCGTATGCGCCAAACAGCAGCACCAGGCTGATCAGCATGGCCGTCACCAGAGCACGCACGATCACAGGCCTGCGGTACAGCTGCTCTCTCACCTGACACCCTCTTTCCTTCAGAAGGCTGATCACAAACACAAACACGATCATCGCTGCGACGATGAGATAATCCTGCAGGTCCATTCCAAGTTTCAGCCATGTGCCGTCCGCAAAGGAGCGAACCGACGCATGCCGGATCATGATCATGAACATCTCCAGACCATGCTTCAGGCTGAGCGCACGGAAGAACATCTCACCGATCGCGACCAGTATGGCGGTCCGAATCATCTGGAACAGCTGATACGGGAATACTCTGCGGTTGATCTTATGCTTCTCGCAGAATCCGATCACAACCGGAGCCAGAAGATTGCCGGTCACGATCAGGGCAAAATGATACATGCCGAAGAAGATATAACTCCAGCCCGCGCCGTGCCACAGTCCGTTGAACAGCCAGACCGCAAACAGCGCTATAGAGCTGGTTACCAGCGGTCCGTAATGGTTGCCGAAGCGTGTGCGGCACTTCTTCGTCAGTTTCTTGAGCGGCTCTGACATCGACAGCGGATAGAACAGATAGTCCTTGAGCCACGCGCCAAGGGAAATGTGCCACCTGGTCCAGAACTCAGAGATCGTCTTCGAGAAGAAGGGCTGGTTGAAGTTCTCCGGAAGAAAGATGCCCAGGCACTCTCCCGTTCCGATCACGATATCGATCGTCCCGGAGAATTCCAGGTATTCCTGCACGGTAAACAGAACCGCCGCCAGGAAGACCATGCCTCCGTCATAGGAGGCATACTCGGTATAGAGCAGCTCCACAGCCGTATTGACACGGTCCGCAACGATCATTTTCTTCATTACACCGTAGAGGATCCGCCACAGTCCCTTCTGGAAGTTCTCACCTTTGATGCGCGGGACATTCCAGATCTGTTCCGCAGTCGCTCCGAAGCGTGCGATCGGACCTTCCATCAGCAGCGGGAAGAAGGACAGCCACAGTGTGAGGCGCAGTAAATTACGCTCCGCCTGAAGCTTTTCCTTCTGCACGTCAAACACATAGGACATGGCCTGCAGCGTATAGAAGGAGATCCCGATGGGAACAGCAAAGGAAGGCACCCTCAGCTGCAGATGCAGGCCAAGATGCCGGAAGAGAGAATTCAGATTCTCCGTAAAGAACGGTGTGTATTTCAGGGAAAGAAGGATGCCGAAGCAGACCACTCCGGCAACTATGACCCACCGGCTCATCCGTCTGGCATAAGCGGCCCGGATCCCCTTGCGCGCACTGCGCTCGGCCTCCTTCAGCTGCAGGCCGCGCGCATCCAGCAGATGCTGCAGGCGAAGGCCGACA
Source organism: uncultured Eubacteriales bacterium (assembly GCA_900313765.1). GTDB lineage: Bacteria > Bacillota > Clostridia > Lachnospirales > Lachnospiraceae > Porcincola. The sequence continues at coordinate 8,276 of OMSN01000018.1, read as the reverse complement.
AGCCACACGCACAGGCATACCGCCACATGCCAGACCACAAGCGGTCCGCTCAGATACCAGAAAAAGCCGTAGCTTGCGGCCAGAAGAAAATATCTTCGCGCAGTCTGCGGCAGGATCTGGTATCCCAGGAATACGACGGGAAGGAATACCAGCAGGTATTCAATGGAACAATAACTCAGCATGAATCAGCTCACTCTTCCATAAGGCGTGTGATCAGTGCCCACATAGCCTCTGCGGAATTGAAGTTCTCCGGAACGATCTCCACTGCAGGGATCGTGATGTCGAATTCGTCCTCCAGCTCCGAGATCAGTGCCAGCACTGTAAGGGAGTCGAGAAGATGATCATCAATCAGGGCTGTTTCCTTGTGATAATCGAACTCCGGCTGCATTTCTTCAAGAATCTCATAAAGTCGTTCCATAATGTCTGTCTCCTTGTATATTGTTTATTGTAGTATCCCCGAATTCAGTTCCCAGACAGGCTGCGCCTGCCGAAGGAGCTGCATTTCTCCATTTTCCTTCATCCATACAACAGCCGGCAGATCCCTGCTCAGAAACAGCGATATGCCTTCCGTCATGCTGTATGCTCCTGTATTGTGAAAGACCAGTACATCCCCGATCTTCAGATCATGGACCGGCAGTTTCTTGACCAGCAGATCGTTGGTCGTACACAGGGAACCGCACAGATTCCATACCGTGTCCCCTTCCTCCTGCTGCCTTGGCGGCCACACTTCACAGACCGGATGCTTCATTGCCATGAACTGTCCATAGTAAGTCAGGTGGTGTATGCCCGAATCCAGGATCGCGTAATGCTCCTTGTGGTTACATTTCACATCCGCCACCCGGCTGAGGAAACTGCCGCAGGAGGCTGCTATCCCGCGCCCCAGTTCCAGCGTGATGGGAAGGCGGTTGCGCATGCCTTCCAGAAGCTGTGAGAACTCTGCCAGATACGAAGTCTCGTCGAACTCTTCCCCTACAAAATAAGCAGCCGGGAATCCAGGACCGTACTCCAGCTCCGGCACTTCATATCCCAGTTCTTCGCGGATTGTGTCGATCAGATCATCCAGCATGGCCAGTTCCCGGCGGTGCTTCTTCAGCGAAGTCTTCTGCGTGCCGGAGAAAAACTGGATTCCTGCGATCGTGAGCAGACTCTGGGCATCCTCCGCAGGGCATCCATAGTCTCTCAGGATCTCCATGACTTCCTGCGTCTCCAATCCGAACTGGTTCCCGCTGGTCAGACGCAGCAGCAGTCGGACAGGCTGCCGGTACTGCGCACTGAGGGCTTTGAGCAGTTCAAACTGCGAGACTGATTCCACCGTGAGAATCCCCTCGCACAGTCCATGTTCAAAGGCATACCGCATGGACGTCTCGTCCTTGTGGACACCGGACAGTACGTAATCCTTCGCAGGGATTCCCTGCTTCTCACAGATATACATCTCCCCGGGAGAACAGATCTCAAACCGGTCCACACGGCCTGTCAGGAACTGTCCGATGAACGGGTTCGCCTTAACGGCGAAGCACATCTTCACTGTCTTCGGAAGCGCATCGCGAAGCAGACGCACTCTCTCATTTAACAGGCGCTCCTCAAATACATACAGGGGAGCCTGGTACCGGTCCAGGATATTTTGTACCATCAACTGATCCATGATCAACCTTTCTGAATCATCTTCTTTTTGACAGACTCTGCATCAGTGCCTTTCTGTCGATCTTGCCGCGCCCCGTGACCGGCATGCTCTCCACCTGGTGAAGGTGCCCCGGGATCATGAACACAGGGAGCTTTTCCTTCAGAGTCTGCGCCAGTTCTCCACGGTCAATGCTGCCGCAGTAGAATCCGTGCAGTCTGCTCTTTGCCTCGTCAAATATACAGCAGCTTCTCTCCACTCCGGGAACCTGGTTCATGGCCAGTTCCACTTCGGCAAGCTCTATGCGGTGGCCCATATATTTCACCTGGTCATCCCGCCTGCCGCAGAACATCATCTCCCCATGCTCATTGTACCTGCCCAGATCCCCTGTGCAGTAGATGACGGAGGAGTATTCCGGAGTTCGCGGATCGTCCCGGAAGCGCTCCCGGGTCTGCTCCTGCATGTTCCAGTAACCAAGCCCCACCGCAGTGCCGCGCACACAGATCTCGCCCGTGACGCCGGGCTGCGTGATCTCGTGGTCCTTCTCATCCAGAAGGAAGGTCTCTTCGTTGGGAAATGAATGTCCGATCGGGATCCCGTCAGAATAATCTCTGTCTCGCTCGATCTGATGCCAGGTGCAGTTACAGGTGATCTCAGTCGGACCGTACAGATTGATGAATACGGCATCCGGAAGATGTTCCATCCAGTTCTTCAGACGCTTCAGCGGCATCACCTCTCCGCTGAACATCACCATGCGGACTTTATCCGGCACTCTGTACTCCAGGCCGTGGAACGCGCTGACCAGGCACAGTGCAGAGACCGCCCAGATCATCACCGTGGTTTCATGCTCGCACAGGAAGTCCAGGAGCGGAGCCGGCGTTGTGAACAGAGGCCGCGGGACCAGGACCAGTTTTGCTCCTGTCAGCATGGCGCTGTAGATATCCTTCACCGAGACATCGAAGTCCAGCGGCGCCTGGTTGGCGATCACATCGTCTTCCCGGATGCCGAACTGTTTCGTGAAGAATCCGATAAAGTCAATCACTGAGCGGTGACAGATCAGAACCCCCTTCGGCACACCTGTGGATCCGGATGTGAAGTTGACATAGAGCGGATCCGTGTCCAGATGCCTCTCACGAATCTTCTTCAGGGCATCTGCGTCTTCGCTGCATTCATGAAGTGCGCTGATCTCACAGATCCTGCACTCCGCAAACAGTTCCTTCGCCTGATCCAGATGCGCGCAGTCTGTGATGACCACTTCCGCATGCAGGCTGTCCTGGATCTGTCTCTGCCTCTGCGCGGGAAGCTGCGGATCGATCAGTGTATAGAATCCTCCGGCATAAACAATCCCGAAGAAGGCTGTCAGTGTATCCGCGCCTTTCTCCATAAAGACAATCACCGGCCTGCGTCTTGCGACACTGCCGGCAAGGGCACTCCCTGCGCGGCGGCACAGATCAAGGAAACGCGCGCGGGTATACTCCTTCTCACCGTCCGTCACGGCAATTCTGTCAGGAGCTTCAGCTGCTGTATGTTCAAGATATTCCAGTACATTCGTCATGTCACTGTCCTTACTCACATGTTTTATTTACCGGCATATAAAGCCGAGACATATACTATAGCATGTTGATCATTTTTGCAAATGTCTGTTGCCCGCAGCAGTCATTCGCCATACTCTGCTTCAATCTCATGCACGCGCCGGTACAGATAAGAATTGACCGGAGTCAGCACACCGTGCTTCTTTCCCAGCTCGATCACGGTCCCTGCGAACATATCCGCCTCCGAGAGGCGCTTCGCCAGACGGTCCTGCCCCATGGACGGAGTTGCCTGCGGATCCAGCGTCCTGAGGACTGCGACCGCTTTGTTCACGTCCTCATCCGTCAGTTTTGCTCCTTCTTTCTCTGAGAGTACGACCACTTCACGCATGGCTGATATATTTGCCATGCACGCCGCTGTCTGGTCCTCCAGTGCCTTGCCGTATCCGACCCCGAATACCATGCAGGACTGGTTGATCCCCACATTCAGCATGAACTTGAACCACATACGGTACAGGATATCCTCTTCATGGATATAAGGAAGAGAAACCCTGTCAAACAGTTCCTCCACCTGCGCAAGGGCATCCTGCATCCGCGCATCGTCCCTCTTCCGGATTCCTACGTGAAGGGCGCCCGTCTTCGTATAGACAAGGTCTGTCCCAAACCGCATGGCATCCATCCCCTGCGCCACACAGTCGATAATGCGGCATTGCGGATATCGCCGGGCTATAATGTCTTCGCTGGTGATCCCGTTCATTACGGAGAGGACGATCGTGTGTTCATCGACGGAGGATGCCATGGTATCCAGAGCACTCTCCAGTGCATTGTATTTGACCGCCACGATCACAAGGTCCGCTCTCTCAGCATCCTCGCTGGACTGCAGCGGATAGGTCTTCTCTTCTTTATTGATGGTATAGCGATCCTGTCTGTGCCGCTGATACCGCTGCGGATCCATCACAAAATGAATGCTCCCGCCTTCCACACTGCCGATGTTCTCAGCAATGATATCTCCAAAGAGCAGCCCCAGCGCACCAAGTCCTATCACATGTACTGACCTGATCATAATTCAGAATCACTCCTGTCCCCTATTCATTTTACAGATCCGCAAAAAACATCTCATAATAATCGTCTTCCCCTGACAGCAGCGGAGAATTCTCACCACCGCCGTTGGTACTCCTGCGCATGGCGGCATATGCTTCCTCGCCGGCCTGGAGCAGGTCCATGTCATAGATCTCATATCCATACTCACGGCATACTGCGCAGAACGCGCCAAGCGGACTGGCCGCTTCCCTGGAAGCAAGGAGTTTCTCCCGGATCTGCGGATCCTTCCTCGCCCTCTTCTTCAGTTCATCCAGCATCTCACCGATATTCATATGGTCCGTCCTTTCTGCGCCTTCGCGCTTCGCACGCCTGGCCGCGGTCATGTTCCCTATCGTTCGATCCCGTCTCTTGCCTCCTGCTGCCTGTCATAGGGATGCTTTCTCTTACAGATCTCCGAGTGGTAATCACACAGGGCAAGAAGCCTGCTGCCAGGGCCTTGTCCCGTCAGTATGACTTCCAGACGGTCCGGCTTGTTCTCTAGAAATGAGACGACCCGGTCTTCCTTCAGGAACCCTGCGCGAATGGCATAGAGCACTTCATCCAGAAACAGCACGTCATAATGTTCCGCTGCAGCACGCTCAACCGTATCCTCAAAGAGGCGTTCACAGAATGCTCTCTCCTGTTTCTTCTCCTCATCGCTCATGCAGAAACTGAAGGAAACCTGATCCCTTCCCCGGACCAATGTGATCCCTTCGATCGATTCCATGGCTCTTCGCTCCGAGGAGGAGTTGTCCTTCATGAACTGGCAGATCAGCACCCTGTATCCTGCGCCTGCTGCCCGGACGCACAGTCCCATCCCGGCTGTTGTCTTTCCTTTTCCGTCTCCGCTGTAGATATGCACCAGACCGGTGCCTTTCCTGCTCTCTTTATTCATGTGAATCATCCCAGTATCCGGGTGCTGTCCCTGTAGATATCCGGGATCTCCGTGTTCAGATCCGGGATCTGTTCCTTCAGTGCATTCAACAGTTTCGGAGCATATTTCTCACTCCCGGGAACCACCTTGATGATCTCATTGTCACCATACTTCACCACCACACCGCCGGTCACGATCGTTCCGGCGCAGCTGCATCCGCCCTTCACCCGGAAATCATGCGGATAGGCCGATGTGATCTCATTCAGCGGAAGATACGCTATAGTGTTGAATCCGCCGGGAAGATAGAAGGCCTGTGTTCCGACTCTCCAGCGGTCATAGCGACCCGCCTTCACGTAATCCTCCTCCACGTCGGGGAGCTCATGTGTCAGCGCCTTAAACTTCATATCGGACGCACGCTCCTTTCCAATCTGCGGTATAATGAACCTGCAGAGATAGATCTTACCATCAATCCTGATCCACGGAGGAAACCGCCCATGATCCGCATACTGGCAGTTGGTGACAGCAACACATATGGATACGATCCCGAGTCTGTGGGAGGAAGCCGCTATGCCCGCATGAAGCGCTGGACCGGCATCCTCGATGCAGAGAGCAGCTTCACCGTATACAATGCAGGCGAGAACGGAGTCTCCATTCCCCGGTCACCGGAACATGCCGCAGCCTGGCTGTCCTCTCAGATCGACAGATGGAAATGTGACGTTATCACACTCATGCTGGGGACCAATGATCTTCTGAACATGAATGTCCCCTCCGCACAGACCGTTGCCGAGCGGATGGCCTCCTTCCTGGAAGTCTGTCTTAGGACGGACCGGCGCATCGCCGATCTGCTCCTTCTGATCGCTCCGCCAGCCATGGATCCGGGTCTGTGGACCGATGCGCGGACCGTGGAAGAATCACAGCGTCTGGGTGCTTATTACCGGTATGTCGCCGAATACTACCAGCTGCGGTTTATCGACGCGTCCGAGTGGGGTCTTCCGACCTGCCGGGACGGTGTTCATCTCACAGCCATCGGACATCAGGTCTTTGCCCGGAACCTGAAGCAGGTTCTCAGTGAAGATTCTCGTATGTGTACACCCGGGTCCCCAGTGAATACGGAGTCAGCTGATAGCAATAATAATTGATCCAGTTGGCATACAGCGTATTGGCATGTGCCCTCCACAGGAGCCTCGGCTTGTTATCCGGGTCATCATCCGGGAAATAGTTCTTCGGAAGCTGGATCCCGATTCCTTTCTCAACATCGCGGGTATACTCTGCACCGAGCGTCCTGCGGTCATACTCCGGGTGTCCCATCACAAAGATGCGGCGTCCGTTTCTGGACATCGCCAGGAACACGCCTGCTTCTCTGGACTCTGCCAGGATGATCAGGTCTTCACACCGGACGATCTCTTCCTTGGCCACCTCTGTCCAGCGGCTGTGCGGCGCATAGAAATAATCGTCGAATCCTCTGACGAGCGGGATCTTCCGGTTCATCACCTTATGCCGGTAGAGCCCGAACAGTTTGTATCCCAGTTCTCTCTTCCGGATCCCGTAATGATAATACATGGCAGCCTGCGCACCCCAGCACAGATGGATCGTGGATGTGACATGGTCATTGGTCCACTCGAAGATCTCCTTCAGTTCCTCCCAGTAATCCACCTGCTCATATTCAATCTGTTCCACAGGTGCGCCGGTGATGATCATGCCGTCATAGTCATTGTCCCGGATATCCTCAAAGGTCTGGTAGAACTTATTCAGGTGGTTTACCCCGGTATTCTTCGCCTCATGGCTGCTCGCCGCTATGAATGTGATATTCAGCTGGAGCGGCGTGTTGGAGAGGGAGCGCAGAAGCTGAAGCTCCGTGTCCTGCTTGAGCGGCATGAGATTCAGGATCACGATCTCAAGCGGTCTGATATCCTGCAGGTCCGCCTGTCCCTCATCCATGACAAATATGTTCTCCTGGTCCAGGATCTCTCTTGCGGGCAGGTCAGATTGAATTCGAATCGGCATCTCTAGTCTTCCTTTCTGTTTAACATACGCAGGAATTCCTCTTCCGTTATGATCGGGATTCCCAGTTTCTTTGCTGTCACATTTTTACTGGACGACGAAGCGGCATCGTTGTTGATCAGGTAATCGGTCTTCTTTGACACCGAACCTGTCACCTTGCCTCCCGCAGCCTCTATGTCGGCCGCCAGTTCCCTGCGGCTCTTGTAATGGTTCACCGCCCCCGTCACCACGAAGGTCCTGCCTGCGATCAGGCTGGGCGTTTCGTCTGAAGAATCTGCACCCTGCAGGGTAGGCTGAACCGTCTTCTCGATGTGGATCTGTGTGAGCAGATCATCCACGATCAACCGGTTCTTCTCATCTGCAAACCAGAGGGCGAACGCCTGTGCCATGACAGGTCCCACTCCGTCGATTGCGCTCAGTTCTTCCTCTGTTGCATTCCTGACACGGTCCAGGTCCTCGTCAAATGCGCGGCTGATCATCCTTGCATTCGCAACTCCGATATTCGGTATCCCCAGCGCAAACAGGACTCTGGGCAATGTTGTCTGCCTGGCTCTGTTCAGGCTCTCTTCGAGGTTATCCGCGCTCTTCTGCCCGAAGCCTTCCATCTGGACAATGTCATCCCGGTGTTCCTTCAGGCGGAAGATATCTCCCACGGTATGAATGAAACCTCTTGCGATGAACTTCTCCAGCGTCATCTCCGAGAGCCCTTCTATGTTCATGGCATCTCTGGACACGAACTGGGTAAAGGACTTGATCTTCTTCGCCGCGCATTCCGGGTTGTCGCAGAACAGAGTCTGTGTTCCCAGCGACTCATGGATGGATGTCGGCTCCCCGCACACAGGACACCTGTCAGGAAGAATCACCGAATCAGAACCGGTCAGATTCTCCGCGATCTGCGGGATGATCATATTGGCCTTGTAGACGGTGATCTCATCCCCGATCCCCAGCTTCAGGGAGCGCAGGATGCTGATGTTGTGAACGCTTGCCCTGGAGACTGTGGTCCCTTCCAGCTCCACCGGATCAAAGATCGCAACCGGATTGATCAGGCCTGTCCGGGACGGGCTCCATTCGATCTCCCGAAGGTGCGTTACCGCCTGCTCATCCTGCCATTTGAACGCCAGAGCGTTACGGGGTGTCTTCGCCGTACGGCCAAGGGACTCCCCGTATGCGATAT
>OMSN01000050.1 GCA_900313765.1 uncultured Eubacteriales bacterium | reverse complement strand
TCTACCTCACCTGCTTCTCGAGAGAGGAAGATCAGGTCTTCTTCTATGTCACGGGTACGCTGGAAAATGAATACCGTATCAGTGAGGGTGGAAAAGTATTTGAACTGGGGAGCACCGGCGAATATAAAGAGGGTGTGTATCCGATCCTGGATGACATCCTGAAAACCGGCCAGCCCTCCAAACGGCTGGAACTGTCGCTGACAAGAGGCGCGGACAGCAAGGTGGTTCACTATTTCTTTCCGGTCTATTCCCACAGGGAAATGGTTGCAATCGTGGGAGTGTCTCTCCCATGGAAGGATCTGATCCGGAACGCGGTCAATCCGTCCATCGGCATTCTGCTCGCCTCCGTCCTTCTGCTGGTGATGGTAGGCCTTCGTTCCAGCAGTCTGATTCGCAGACTGGTTGCGGTGCCTCTTATGAAGGAGAGCCAGATCATAGAGACCTATAAGAAAGATAAAGACGGTACAGCCGCGGCGAAGGCTCTGGAAGAGATCGACTGCGGAAATGAACTGGAACTGATTGCTGACAACGTATCTTCCATGGTGCAGGAACTGGACCGCTATGTGGAGGAGATCCGGGTCAACACTACGGAGAAGGAGCGTCTGAACGCGGAACTGGCACTGGCGGCGAGTATTCAGGAGGATATGCTGCCGGATACATTCCCGGCCTTCCCGGACCGGACCGATTTTGACATCTATGCCAGTATGACACCGGCCAAGGAGGTCGGCGGGGATTTCTACGATTTCTTCCTGATTGATGAGGATCATCTCGGACTGGTCATGGCAGATGTGTCAGGCAAGGGGATCCCGGCAGCCCTGTTCATGATGCGCTCTACGATGATGATCCAGAATTGCGTCCGCAGCGGGCTGAGCCCTGCACAGACGCTGGAGACGGTCAATGAGAAGATCTGTGAGACCAACAGCGAGAAGATGTTCTTCACGATCTGGCTGGGTGTTCTCGACCTGAAGACCGGTAAGATCCGGGCAGCAAACGCGGGACATGAATATCCGATCCTGCGCAGAGCCGGCGGCTTGTTTGAAGTGTACAAAGACAAACATTCATTTGTCGTCGGCGGGATCAAGGGGATACAGTATCACGAGTATGACCTGGTGATCGAACCGGGATCCAGACTATTCCTGTATACGGACGGAGTACCGGAGGCAGTCAATGACAAAGAGCAGATGTTTGGAACTGCCAGGACACTGGAGGCGCTCAATTCCGTGCCGGACGGAACACCGGAGCAGCTGCTGGATGCCGTGGACAGGGCGGTGCAAGACTACGTGGAGGATGCGCCGCAGTTTGACGATCTGACCATGATGTGCCTGCACTACATCGGAAAAGAATGCTGAGAATAAAGGAGGCTGCACTTGGAGAATACAGGCAGTAATAAGAAGATATTCAGAGAAAAATCAATGGAACAGCTCTCTACGCCTGAACAGCTCACGGGTTATCTGCGTGTGACAGGCCCGGGGGTCTGGATCGTTCTGGCGGGGCTGGCCATTCTCCTTGCAGGCCTTCTGGTCTGGGGAATCTTTGGCCGGCTGGTCTCTACTGTGACCGTTCCTGCCAAAGTGGAAAACGGCAAGGCGTATTGCTATGTTCTCCAGGACGATCTGCGTCTGTTTGATAAAGACGCCGGCAAAAAGAATGCCGATAAACAGGATACCGGCAAAAAGGACGATGACAAGATAGGGATCATTATCGGCGACGTCCACATGGAGGCGGATCCCAAAGACGCTGTGACTGCAACTCTGGACAGTTCTTCTGAGCCGGAGCTGTACAGCTCCGGATATCTCACTGCAGGAAAGAATGTGGTCATCCTGACCTGCGATACGACTCTGAAAGACGGATTCTATAACGCAGAGGTCGTTACAGACGAACTGAAACCGATCACTTTGCTGTTTTCGGATAAATGATGAGGGCTGTGCATGAAAACAAAGAGCACAAGAATGAATAAGCCTGTTAGCGGCGCAGTTGCCAAGGTTCCGGTCGTCATGCAGCTGGAAGCGCTGGAATGCGGTGCAGCCTGTCTGACCATGGTGATGGCTTATTATGGGAAATGGGTTCCCCTGGAACAGGTCCGCAAGGATTGCGGTGTGTCCAGGGATGGTTCCAATGCCCGCAATATCATGCTGGCAGCCAGGGACTATGGCCTGAATGCATCCGCTTTCAAGGCTGAGCCGGCCGCGCTGAAGGAGCACGGAACATTTCCATGCATCATCCACTGGGAATTCAATCACTTTATAGTGCTGGACGGATTCCGCAGAGGCAAGGTCTATCTGAACGATCCTGCCCGCGGCAGGGTTGTCGTCACCGAGGAAGAATTCGACCGTGGATTTACCGGTGTATTTATCCTGCTGGAGCCGGGAGAGTCCTTTGAAGCCTCCGGCTCGCCCAAGAGTACGGTGGAATTCGCGAGAAAGCGGATGGTCGGTGCAGAATCGGCATTTCTGTTTGTCATGTTGGTCTCCCTGATCGGCTCCATATTCCAGCTGATCGAACCGGCAACCACGAGGATCTTCATGGACCGGCTTCTTCCCGGGCGCAATAAAGACTGGATCATCCCGTTTCTGGTGGTCCTGGTGCTGCTGGCGGTCATCCAGCTGGTCCTGACATGGATCAAAGCCATCTATATGCTGCGCATACAGGGCAAACTGGCAGTCGTCGGCAATATGACCTTCATGTGGAAGGTCCTCCGTCTTCCCATCGACTTCTTCGCACAGCGAATGTCCGGCGACATTCTGCAGCGTCAGGGAACCAATGCCAGCATCGCAGGAACACTGGTCAATACATTTGCACCTCTTCTGCTCAACACGGGCATGATGGTGATCTATTTCATCCTGATGGTGCGGCAGAGTCCGCTGCTGACAGTGGTCGGGGTCAGCTGCATGTTGGTCAACATGATCAACTCGTTCGTGCTCTCATCAAAGAGAGTCAATATCACCCGCGTGCAGCAGCGCGACAGCGGCAGGCTGAGCGGTATGACCATGAACGGCATCCGCATGGTGGAGACGATCAAGGCCAGCGGCGCTGAGAACGGGTATTTCCGCAGCTGGTCAGGACTGCAGGCGTCGGTAAATGAGCAGTCCATTCATTATGAGAGACTGAATATAGGCTTCAGTGTGTTCAGCTCAGTCCTGTCTGAGACTGCTGATATCGTGATCATGATACTGGGTGTCTATCTGACAATGAAGGGACAGTTCACAGTTGGTATGATCCTGGCGTTTCAGTATTTCCTGAGCGCATTCATGTCCCCCGTGACTAGTCTGGTATCCGTCGGACAGATGCTGCAGGAGATGCGCACCAACATGGAGCGTATAGAGGACGTCATGGAATATCCGGACGCGCCGGCCATGGAAGCCCAGGCCAGGGCGGAGGCAGAAGGCAGTGACCGGGATATCGACTATGCCAAGCTGTCCGGGAATATTGAACTGAACAATGTTACCTTCGGATACGCGAAGCTGAAGCCTCCGCTTATCGAGAACTTCAGCATGCATGTGAAACCGGGCAGCAGGATCGCGTTCGTCGGCGCTTCAGGATGCGGCAAATCCACTCTGGCGAAACTGATCTCAGGACTCTATGAACCTTGGAGCGGAGAGATCCTGTTTGACGGGAAACGGATCTGCGATATCGACCGAAGTGTATTTACCGGGTCACTTGCGGTGGTAGACCAGGATATCGTCCTGTTTGAAGATACGATCGCGGACAATATCCGCATGTGGGACCGTTCGATCGAAGACTATGAAGTGATACTTGCCGCCAGAGATGCCCAGATCCATGAGGACATCATGAAACGTGAAGGCGGCTATGAGAGCCGTCTGACAGAGGGCGGAAATGACATGTCGGGCGGTCAGCGCCAGAGGCTGGAGCTTGCGAGAGTCCTTGCACAGGATCCGACGATCATCATCCTGGATGAAGCGACATCCGCACTGGACGCCAAGACAGAGTACAACGCGATCCGCGCGATCACGGACAGAGGAATCACCTGCATCGTAGTCGCGCACCGTCTGTCCACGATCCGTGACTGTGATGAGATCATCGTGCTGGATCACGGAAAAGTGGTCGAGAGAGGTACGCATGATGAACTGTATGCAATGGGCGGGCTGTACGCGTCTCTGGTAACAAGCGAATGACAACGGAAAGAAGAGCTGGAGGAGAAGATCTTTGAGCTGGTTTGACGAACAGATCCGGCAGAGAAAAGCCGAAGACGATCAGGTTTTCAGGGAAGCCCTGATGGACGCAGCAGGATCGGTCATGGGAGAAACGGTATTCTCCAAGGACGATCGTGCGCTGACAGGCAGCGCCCTGGAACGGATCCTGCGCTTCTATCACCTTAAGTACAATGAGGCTCCGGAAAACATAAAGACTCTGGAGGCGCAGATGGAATACATCCTGCATCCCCAGGGTGTAATGTACAGGCAGGTAGAATTGAGAGACGGATGGCAGCGTGACGCGACCGGTGCTTTTCTGGGTTTTCTGGAAAAGGATGCCACACCGGTTGCCCTGATCCCGTCCGGGCTCAGAGGATACCGGTGCTATGACTCTTCCACAGGACAGTCCTGGTGGGTCACCCGGTCTACGGCAGGACGCCTGATGAAGAAGGCATACTGCTTCTATCGTCCATTTCCTCAGAAGGAAATAACGATCCCGACATTGTTTACATACATTCTCAGCTGTCTGAGACTGTCAGACTTCGTGCTGGTGTTTGCCGTAACCGTGCTGACGACACTGGTCGGAAAACTCATCCCGAAGCTGACCAATATGCTGTACGGTTCCGTACTGGATCATGGGAACGCCTCGGTATTGCTGGCCATGGCGGTCTTCATGCTCTGCGTCAAGATCAGCCAGCTTGTGATCAGAACCGGTTCTGAGCTGATCAGCGGCTGTGTGCAGACCAGGCTCGATCTGAATATTGAATCCGCAGCCATGATGAGGGTGCTGTCCATGCCCCCCGCCTTTTTCAGAGATTACAGCTCCGGCGATCTGTCTTCGAGGATGCAGTCTGTGAGCTCCCTGTGTTCCGCTCTTGCAAATGCAGTGCTCTCCTCGGGACTGACATCTCTGGTGTCGCTGCTGTACATAACGGATATTTTCCACTACACACCGGTGCTGGTCGTTCCCTCTCTGGTGATCATAGCACTGACCATCGGAATGTCTGTCCTGAACATGGTCCTGGAGACATCCAGGCAGAGGAAGATCCTGGAGCAGGACGCAAAGACGATGGGACTTGCATATGCTCTGGTGAACGGGATACAGAAGATCCGGCTGGCAGGCGCGGAGAAACGTTCATTTGCCCACTGGGCAGCATCGTACAACCGCTCGGCGCAGCTTCAGTACAATCCGCCGATGATCCTGAAGATCAACACGGTGATCAATGAGGCGATCCGTCTGGGCGGGACGATCGTTCTGTATGCCATCGCTCTGGCAGGGGCAGTCAGCATGAAAGACTATATGTCTTTCAACGCAGCCTACGGGATGGTCATGGGCGCTTTCACATCCCTGGTATCGGTAGCCCTGGTATTTGCACGGATCAAACCGGTCCTGAATATGGCATCTCCGATTCTGAAGACAGTTCCCGAGACCCGTGATCAGGGCCAGGTTATCACCAGCCTGAAGGGAAATATCGAACTGAACAATGTCACGTTCCGCTATGTGAAGGACGGCCCGAAGATCATTGATAACATGTCACTGAAGATCAAGGCGGGTGACTATGTGGCCATAGTCGGACCCTCCGGCTGCGGCAAGTCCACACTGATGCGTCTTCTGCTCGGCTTTGAGAAACCGGAGCAGGGCGGGATCTTCTTTGACGGCAGAAATATCGACAAGATCAATCTGCAGTCTCTGCGGCGCAGGATCGGCACGGTCATGCAGAACGGCGGGCTGTTCAATGATTCGATCTATGCCAACATCGCGATCTCCGCACCGTCCCTGTCGATGGACGAAGCCTGGGAAGCGGCTGAGATCGCCTGTATTGCGGAGGATATCCGGGAGATGCCCATGGGCATGTTTACAATGATCTCGGAAGGACAGGGCGGAATCTCCGGAGGACAGAAGCAGCGTCTGATGATCGCCCGCGCGATCGCTCCAAAGCCTGCGATCCTGATCTTTGACGAGGCGACTTCCGCACTGGACAACATCGCTCAGAAGAAGGTCACGGAAGCGCTGGACAAGCTGCACTGTACCAGAATCGTGATCGCACACCGTCTGTCCACGATCCGCAGCTGCAGCAGGATCCTCTATCTGGGTGACGGAAGAGTACTGGAAGAGGGTACTTATGAAGAGCTCATGGAGAAGAACGGACTCTTTGCAGAGATGGTGGAACGGCAGCGTCTGTAATATGCAGTCTTGAATTGAATCGAAAACGATGATAGTATTTGCAGGAACGCCTGTGGCGTTTCTGCATTCATCATATATAGAATAAATTTGGATAAGGTAAATCAATGGGGACAACAGTTATAAAAGAATCATTTGAAATCGTATACGAGAAGTACTTCTCGGATATCTATAATTTTATCTATGGACAGATCCTGCACAGAGAGAGGGCGGAGGATCTGGTCAGTGATACCTTTCTCAAGGCCATGACCAACTATGACAGGTTCGATCCCGCAAGAGCGTCCGTGCGCACGTGGCTCACAAACATTGCCCGCAATACTCTGATCGACGATTATCGCAAGAGCAGTATCCGCAACCATGCCTCGCTGGATGATGACGAGAGTTACATCGAGCCCTCCTATGAAGACGAGTATAAGGTTCTGAAGGAAGATGATGAAAGAGAAGTATACCGCATCCTCTCCCTGCTCTCTGAACAGGAGAGAGAACTTGCGACCATGATCTATTTCCAGAACATGAAGAATGACGAGATCGGAGTGATCCTGGGGATCAACGCGAAGGCTGTCAGCGAGAGACGCCGCAGGCTTCTTGCGAAATGCAGAAAGCTGGCAGGAGATTTCACGCTCTATTAAGCAGCTCATTGAGCGCTTCCAGGAACAGCCGCGCCAGAGTATCCATATGCTCTGCGCGGTATCGTGTCTTCTGATAGGCGCAGATCACAGTCAGCGGTGCGTCCGGCCCGCTCTCCGTGATCAGGATCTGTGCCAGACCCATCATTCCGTTTAATGCATCGACAGACACAGACATCTGACTGCCTTCCGGCATATTGCCGGGATCGTCATCGCCGGGAAGGTAACATACAGCCATGTTCTCATGAACGCAGGGGGACATATCGTGCAGGGCGTAGGAGTATTCGCTGAAGCGTTTACCCAGATCGCTCTGTTTTTTTGCGTCCTGCAGGATGGCGTCAGGCGTCGTCAGCTGATCAAAATCCATGGCAAACGGAAGTGCGCACAGCGTGATGCCCACCAGATCTTTTTCCCATTTCTCTTTTCTTCCATGATACTCCCATGCGATCTGTACCCGGCTCTCCTGATTGAAGCGGCTCAGCGCAAGCAGAGCGGCGCTGCTCAGTGCGGCGCCAAGCGAAACCTGATGGCGCGCTGCGGCTGTCCGGTAGAATGCAAGGGAATGATCAGACTGCCGGATACTCCGGCCATTGGCATTGTCGCGGGATTCCATATCCGTATTCGGAGTGCCGGACCAGGATCCCCCGTACAGTTTCTTCAGCAGGGACAGATCTCTCCTAGCCTCTTCGGATCTTTGCTTTCTTGCAAGGCGGCTCAGGTACAGATAATAATAGTCTTTCTCCGGCTCCTCACCGTCCAGAACCCGGAAGATCTGACGGAAGAAATTCATACAGGAGTTTTTATCCGATATCGAGTGATGAAGATCCACCATCAGATATACATGCTCCCGGGTGACCAGGATCTGGTGTCTCCACAGAAGAGAATCCAGCATCTTATATGGCTTCACAAAGCCTGGTTTATCCTGTGACAGATAGGTATCTTCATCGGTATGGAAGATCTCGATATCGGGGATCAGTTCCGGTCGATAGCGTTGAACCAGTTCCCCCGCTGCGTTGAACGTAAAGACTGTGCCAAAGATGGCATAGTGGTGAAAGACTCTGTCCACAGCCTTCTTCAGAGCCTGCACATCGACGCTCGCGGCAGGGATCTGGCAGGAAAGAGTAATATTCGAGATGTTCAGCCTGGGAGAGTAGAGCTGATAATCCAGGAAAAACAGCTGGAAGGGAAGGAGCGGCTGATCCTGCATGCGGGCAGCCTCGTTCATTGCGTCCGCCCCCGGGATATTTGGTTCATTTTCCATCATGCCCATGTTCTCACCCTGTCCGGAAACCGGAACTTCTGTCTGCTGATATAAAGGGATGCCTTCTACAAAGATGTAACGATTATAATATAGTTTCATTTCTTCTGGCAAAATAAAAAGTCACTTTGTTTGCCCGTAGTACTTATGATATAGTATGGGTTGAGATAATAAGAGATATCGGCGGATCCAGCCGCCATATGAAGGAGGTATATCATGTTAAACATTAACAAGAAGGCAGATGGCGGAACACTTACGGTTGTTCTGGAAGGAAGACTCGATACGATTACATCTCCGGATCTGGAGACGGAACTGAAGAACTCTCTGGACGGCGTGACCGAACTGGTCATGGATTTTGAAAAACTGGAGTATATCTCCTCCGCAGGACTTCGCGTACTCCTGTCCGCACAGAAGACAATGAACAGCCAGGGCTCCATGAAGGTGATCCATGTGAATGAGACGGTTATGGAGATCTTTGAAGTGACAGGTTTTGTGGATGTTCTGACCATCGAATGATCCGGCCGCTCTATGCCGGAAGATGCAGCATGAGGACAAAGGAGGCGGACAATGCAGAGTGAATTGGTGATCGAGGCTGCAGTGAAAAATCTTCCTAAAGTGATGGGATTCATCGAACAGAATCTGGAGAACACCAGATGCAGTATGAAAGCCCGGATGCAGATAAGCATTGCCGCAGAGGAGGTTTTTGTAAACATCGCGAACTATGCATATGCTCCCGGGAAGGGAAATGCGA
Organism: uncultured Eubacteriales bacterium; assembly: GCA_900313765.1. Taxonomy (GTDB): domain Bacteria; phylum Bacillota; class Clostridia; order Lachnospirales; family Lachnospiraceae; genus Porcincola. Next base: position 5,304 of record OMSN01000050.1, on the reverse strand, counting down.
CTGTCCGTATCGATGTCTCCGAAGAGCCGGTTGTGATCATCACCTTTATTGATAATGGTATTCCGTTTAATCCGCTCACCAGGAAAGATCCGGATGTGGGACTTCCTGCGTCCAGGAGGCGCATCGGGGGGCTGGGGATCTTCATGACGAAGAAAGCCATGGACCATGTTGAATATGAATATAAAGACGGACAGAATATACTGAAGCTGAAGAAGAACCTGTAAGAAAACTGCAGTATTGAGAATTCTGCCCTGAAGATCATTGCAAGGAGTGCAGATCCTGCCGGCTTCCACAATATGGCCGGCAGGATCTTTTCATAAAGAGGAGGAATAACATGGGAGAGGTGGATCCGAAACTGCTGGAGATGGCGGAGGTGTTTCACGTTCCGAAAAAGGCAAGAATGAAATACATCATCCTTCCGGCAAAGATGCCCGGTCTGTCTAAACTGATCAACAGGAAGAGCGGAGTGGGAGCGTCGGATGGCGGGAAAAAACAAAAAGGAGGATCTCACAGATGACGATTCAGCTGGAGAATATATGCAAATCTGTCTCCGGGAAGCAGATCCTGAAGGATATCAACTGGCAGATCGCGTCGGAAGACTGCTGGCTTCTCACCGGCCCCTCAGGAAGCGGAAAGACAATCTTCGCCTGATCCTGGGTCTGGAGAAGCCGGACAGCGGGTCCGTGAATCTGCTGGGAGACTACAAGTATGCAAATGTGAATGCAGGTGTAGTGTTCCAGGAAGACCGTCTGTGTGAACAGTTCTCCGCAGTTGAGAATGTGGCGATGGTGAATGAGCGTCTGTCCGAAACGGTTGCGGCCGAAGAACTGAGCCGGTTCCTTCCGCAGGACCGCCAGACAGTCCCGGTGTGTGAATTAAATGAAACAGAGCGCAGGCTTGTGGTCATGATCCGCGCCTGTATCATCCCGTCGGATCTCCTCCTTCTGGATGAGCCGTTCCGGGGGATGGACAGTGATCTTCGAAGCCGGGTGATCACGTATATTCGTGACAAAGCCGGACACAAAGGAATTGTGTTTGTACAGCGGGATGAGAGCGGTCTGGAATTCTGCAGGAAGTTTCCGCTGTAAGAGCAGTCTGGGGTTTTATGAGTAAGAAAGATATCATCCGGAAGGCGTTCATCCGGACCCTTCCGGTCATGGCTGCCTATGTGGTCCTTGGAATGGGATTCGGAATCCTGATGAGCGACAGGGGGTACGGTCCCGTGTGGACTGCAGCGTGCAGCATTTTTATTTTCGCAGGATCCATGCAGTATGTGACAGTGGACCTTCTGGCAACGGCAGCATCGCCGCTGCAGGCTGCGCTGATGACTGTGATGGTCAATGCAAGGCATCTCTTCTACGGAGTCTCCATGATCGGCAGATACCGGGGCATGAAGAAAAGCAAGCCCTATCTGATCTTCGGGCTGACCGATGAGACCTATTCTCTGCTGTGCGACGGCAGAGAAGATCCGCCGGACCGGCAGCAGACAGAGCTGTACTGCCTGCTGGTGACCGCGTTCGATCATTTCTACTGGGTGTTTGGCTCGGTGACCGGAGCCGTCCTCGGATCGGTACTGAATTTCAATACGACGGGAATTGATTTCTCCATGACAGCCCTGTTTGTCACGATCTTTGTGGAACAGTGGATGACATCCAGGGAGCACCGGAGCGCACTGACGGGACTGGGTGCCTCGATCCTCTGCCTGCTTGTGTTTGGCAGCAGCAGGTTCCTGATCCCGGCGATGATTCTCATCACGATTCTGCTGTCCGTGCCGTTCCTGGCAAAACGAAGAGATCCGGAAGAGGAGAACAGAACAGGGACAAAGGAGGAAATGCGATGAATACACTGCATTCGATCGTGCTGATCCTGGTGGTCGCAGGAGTGACCATGCTGCTGCGTTTCCTTCCTTTTGCGGCATTCAGCGGAAGGCGCAGGGTTCCGGAGTATATCCTGTATCTGGGCAGCGTTCTTCCCTATGCGATCATGGGGATGCTGATCGTCTACTGCCTGCGCAGCGTTCAGTTCACAGCCCTGTCGCGATGGCTGCCCTCTGCGATCTGCGTGGCGGTGGTGGCCGCCCTGCATGTCTGGAAGCGTAACACGATCCTGAGCATCGTCTGCGGGACGGTGCTCTATATGATCCTGATTCAGACCGTGTTCGTGTGATCCGTTATTATTTCCGGAGAGATTCGATTACATCCCAGGTCAGATTCGCGGTGGAAGCCCCGAGGGACAGGGTGCTCCAGGAGGATGCGCGGCAGGAGAGCCGGCAGGCTTCTTCCACGGAATATCCCTTCAGGAGCAGGGAGATCAGGCAGGCAGCAAAACAGTCGCCGGCACCGGTAGTATCCAGAGGATCCACCTTCATGGCCGGGATCTGTCCCCGGAAGGCGGGACCATCCACCCAGACACCTTCCGCTCCGCATTTGATGATGGCAGTCCCGACACCAAGTTCCCTGAGGACGGCAGATGTCTCCTGCGGCGTAGTGGTTCCGGTCAGTGTTGCAGCCTCATAACTGCTGGGAAGGAAGTAATCGATCTGAGGGAACAGATGTGAGACACCTTTCAGGCCGATACCGAATTTGTCATAGATCGTATCTGCAAATACAAGGATCCCCTTCGAGCGGGCTTCCCTGAGATAGTCTTCCAGACCGTTTCTCTCCAGATGATCCAGTCCGAACAGGCTTGCCAGAGAGATCGCACGCAGATCAGCGGGAAATGGGTATGGAAGATCCTCCATATCGATCATTCTCTCCGCTCCCGTGGCGGAAAAGATACGGCGCTCTCCATTGCCGTCGATGATGACCAGAGAAGTGCCGGTCCGGTTATTTTCCTTGACGCAGACCTTGGAGATGTCGATTCCCTGCTGCTGCAGGGCACCCTTGAGCATCTGCCCGGTGCTGTCGGCTCCGACACTGATGCACAGTCCGGGATCCATCTCCAGTTTGTTGAGATAGACACACTGATTCACTGCGTCTCCTCCCAGCTGAATGGAGATCTCATCGATACTCTGTTTCTCCTGCCAGACCGCCGCCTGGCTGATAGGCCTTGCGGATATATCCATGACAGCCAGACCGATACATAGAACCTTCATTGGCAAACCTCCTGCGATAATAGGGCACAATCTGCAGATATCATGTCTGCTTCTATTTTGCTCCAAAATGAGCAGTTTGCCAATTACATTTTTGCCTTGCACCGATCCTCTTACCCGGGGTATAGTGCAATCAGACATCCCCCTGTAGAGGACCGGATACAGACACAGCTTGTTGCAGAACTGCCAGAGAATGGCTTAAAGAGGGCATATGATGAAAAAGCGTAATGGAATCGTTGTTCTGGGAGCGTCATTTGTAGATATCAAGGGATACCCGATCGCACAGTACATTCCGGGCGGAAGAAATGCCGGCCGTGTTGTGCAGGTGCATGGCGGAGTCGCCCGCAATGTGGTGGAAGACATCGCCAACGTTGAACTGGAACCCACGTTTGTCAGCCTGGTGGATCAGACTGGCACCGGGGCGGACGTGATCGAGAAACTGAATCATCACAGGGTCAACACGGAATACATGAGACGCACAGAGGACGGTCTGGGGACCTGGCTTGCCCTGTTTGACAACAACGGGGATGTGGTCGGTTCGATCTCCAAGAGGCCTGACCTGAGCGAGATCGGAAATATTCTGGATGAGAAGGGCGATGAGATCTTCGAAGGTGCGGACAGTGTGATCGTGGAGATCGACATGGATCCCGCGATCATGAAGAAAGCGTTCGCCCTCGCAGAAAAATACAACAAGACGGTCTATGCGGTGGTCTCCAATATGTCGATCGCGATGGAGCGGAGAGATCTGCTGAAGAAGACAGGGTGCATTGTCTGCAATGAGCAGGAGGCCGGGATCCTGTTTTCCGAAGATTATGAGGAAATGGATCCGGAGCAGCTGCAGGAGGTCCTGCGGCGCCGGATCGAGCAGGCACAGATTCCCATGATGATCGTGACACTGGGGGAGAGAGGAGCCGTCTATGCGCAGCTGGGCGGTGAGTGCGGAATGTGTCCGGCACAGAAGACGGAAGTCATCGACACCACCGGTGCCGGGGACGCCTTTTTTGCCGGTGTTGCCATAGGACTGACCTACGGCAAGGACCTGAAGGATTCCTGTGCCATCGGGACCCGTCTGGCAGCCTCTGTCATAGCCACGAAGGAAAGCGTGTGCCCGAGGTTCCTGCCGGATGAATTCGATCTGCATATCCCCGGCCGCGGACAGGGTTGAATGGAAGCGCCGATGATCACATTTGAACGGTTTGAAGAACTGACCTATGAGCTTGCCTGCCAGCTGCCGGAGGAATTCTTCCGGAAACTGGACGGAGGCGTCATGGCAAGGGAAGGTGTCAGGATCCATCCTGCGTCGCAGGGGGATGATCTTCTGGTCCTGGGGGAATATCACAGGGATCCGCATCTGAGCCGGTTCGTAGTCCTTTATTACGGTTCCTTCATGCGGGTGTACGGACATCTGGATGAAGAGGGACTGAAGACAGAGATGTGGCGGGTGCTGCGGCATGAGTTCCTGCATCATCTGGAATCCCTTGCGGGAGAGCATTCCCTGGAGATTGAGGACGCGGTCCGGATCGCCGCATACAAGGCGCAGCACAGCCATTCCTGAGAGCGGCGCGTCAGGTCTGCAGACGAAGCAGTATACAGGCCAGCCGGTACTTCAGCTGATCCTCCGGGTCGCTCAGGTCACAGTTCAGCAGTTTCTTGATACTGGAGATCCGGTAGATCACCGTGTTGCGGTGTGTGTACATTTTTTCGGAGACTTCCTTGATGCTCCCGCCGCTGGCAAGGTACAGCTCCAGCGTGCGGACATATCCGGTATCGTGCTTCTCATCATACCGGATCAGCGGCTGAAGAAGATCGGCTCCGAGCTCACTTCGCAGCTTCGGGTCCGGAACTAGACTCAGAAGCCGTTCATTTCCCATACGGTCAAACCATACGACAGATTCACCGGTCCGGATCGCTTTCCGGACCGCTGCTTTTGCGCGCCGGTAAGCATAGGGCAGACTGCTGATATCCTCCATCGCGCTGCCCACGCCGACATAGACCCTGCGCTCAGGCATACGCAGCTGCGCTCTTCGTACAAAACCGTCGATCACATCCATAAGATAAGTCTGAGGTATGGCGTTGGTCACGGTGACAAAGCAGGAGTCATAGTAGAAAAAGCATGCATTGTGACTGATGCTCTCCAGATAGATCTGCAGCTGAAAACTGATCCTGCGCCGCTCTACGGTATCCATGACATCCAGATCCCCCGTATCCATGAG